>CAYZHI010000007.1:8958-22031 GCA_964477335.1 uncultured Caldilineaceae bacterium
CTCGTCGTTCGTGCGCCGCCACGTCCCGTTGAGGTTCACGGCGGGCTTGATCACCGCGACCGCGGGGGCCGCGCCGGTGCCGCCGGGCGGGCCGCCGGCCGTCGTGGCGGGACCCGGCGCGGGCGGGGCGCCCGGCCGGAGCAGAGGAACAAACTGCCACCCCGTCGAATGACGGCCAAGCGATAAGGTCAGAAACAGCCGCTTCAGCCGAACTGTCTCAGGCTCAATCGCCGCCGGTAGATGAGACTATCCGGGTTTCGGTTAGCAAATTGGATGCGTTAATGGCTCAATTCAGCGAGTTGTTGGGGGCCAAGATTCGGGCTGAGCAGCGTCTGGCCGAGGTGCGTGAATTGCAGGCTTTTGCCACGGAATGGCATAAAGATTGGCTGGCGTTGCAGCATAACTCCGGCCGGTTAAGCCACTCTGCTTCTACCTCGCCCTACCAGAACGGCAACTCACCAATCACGGCCCATCGATCCCGCAAGGGCGCCAGCGCGCTGACTGATTTTGTTAGCACAACTAAAGAGCGATTGCGCTCCTTTAATATCCAAACCAATATTTTATTTCGCCAGTTGTCAAACGATACCATGCGCTTATCCCTGATCATCGACGAACTCCAGGAAGAGATAAAACGGGTGCGGATGTTACCCCTGGCGACGATTACGCCGACCTTTGGACGGATGGTTCGTGATCTGGCGCGAGCCCAGGGTAAACAAATTACGCTGACGATTGTGGGCGGGGAAACGGAACTTGATAAACGGGTCCTGGAACAAATCAAAGATCCGCTTATTCATCTTCTGCGCAATGCCGTTGATCACGGTATTGAGTCGCCGGCTGAACGGGAGGCCGCCGGCAAACCGGCCGAAGGCCAGATTACGCTATCGGCCAGCCAGCAGGGTCATCATGTGGTCATAGCCGTCAGTGATGATGGGGCCGGGTTGGATTTGGAAGCTATTCGAACTGCGGCTGTGCGGCGGGGAGTGTTACGGCCGGCTGAAGTCCAAAAGCTTGATGATGACGAAGTGACCAGGCTAATTTTTAATTCTGGTTTTTCAACCAGTCCCATCATTACCGATATTTCTGGCCGCGGGGTAGGTTTGGATGTCGTCCGTCAGAATATTGAAGAACTGCATGGTACCCTTGAGGTGAGCTTTACGGTGGGGCTTGGCACCACCTTTACCATGAACTTACCGCTGACTCTGGCCAGTTCCCGTGGCCTGTTGGTGAAGGCCGGCGGCCAGATCTTTGCCTTGCCTCTCTCTACGGTAGAGCGTATGCTTCACCTGAAGGGGCAGACCATCACCAACCTAAAGGGTAGAGCGGCCATTACTTACCAGCAAAAACCCCTGGCCCTGGCCTGGTTAGCCGATCTGCTGGAATTGCCCCAGGGCCAGCGGGACCCCGACCAACTGACGGTGGTCATTGTCGCCATTGCCGAAAAACGGTTGGGCATTGTTGTCGAGGATCTGGTGGGTGAACAAGAAATCGTACTGAAGAGTCTAGGTAAACAGTTGGCCAGGGTCGGCGGCATTGCCGGAGCAACCGTTTTAGGATCAGGCCAGGTTATCCTGATGCTCCATCCGGCGGACTTGATAAAATTGGCGGCTCGGACTCCCGCCCGGCGAGCGACGCCAAGTGACGGCAATCAATTAGAAAGCAACAGACAAAAGACCGTTCTGGTCGTGGACGACTCGATCACCACCCGGACGTTGGAAAAGAATATCCTGGAAGCGGCTGGTTATGAAGTTAAATTGGCTATCGATGGTGAACAGGCCCTGGCCGTTCTGGTTACAGATGGTCTGCCTGATCTCATTGTGTCCGACATCAACATGCCCCGTCTGGATGGATTCGGCCTGACCCAACGCATCAGGCAAGATGAACGTTACGCCGATATTCCGGTGATTTTGGTGACCTCCCTTGACTCGCCCGCAGATAAGGCGCGCGGCATCGAGGTGGGCGCGGAT
Source organism: uncultured Caldilineaceae bacterium (assembly GCA_964477335.1). GTDB lineage: Bacteria > Chloroflexota > Anaerolineae > 4572-78 > J111 > CAYNLK01. The sequence continues at coordinate 10,923 of CAYZHI010000007.1, forward strand.
GCTTACATTGTCAAGAGCAGTTTTGATCAGAATAATCTATTAGAAACGATCGAGCAACTGGTGTAGGAACTTGGCCGAGCTTGTTGGCGGCTGACCAAAATCTAGAGCTAATTTTTCAGTGAGAGGGGTTGTGACAACAATAATGGCGCCCATCAGGGTTTTGATAGCAGAAGACACGCCCGTGGCCCGGGAGCTGCTGGTCTCTATTTTGGAGAACGCTCCGGGTTTGCAGGTTGTTGGCGCAGCTCGGAATGGCGTGGAAGCGGTCCGCCTGGCCAAACGACTCAAGCCGGATGTTATTGCGATGGATGTCTACATGCCGGAGATGGACGGATTTGAAGCGACACGTCAGATTATGGCTGAGACGCCCATGCCGATTGTGCTGGTGAGCGCCAGTTTTGTTAAAAATGAACGTGACCTCACCTTTAATGCCCTGAAATCCGGGGCGCTAACAGTGCTGGAAAAACCGACAATGGTCGACCCACCCGAGCGGTATGATGCTTTGATTTCTCAATTGAAACTGATGTCGGAAGTAAAGGTGGTCCGGCGCTGGCTGGATCCGACCAAACTCCCTCCGACCACTGCGCCAGAACCGGTGTGGCGGCGGCAAAACAATAAATCAAAGTTGCAGTTGGTGGCCATAGCTTCTTCCACTGGCGGCCCAGGCGTGTTAGCTCAGATTTTAGGCCAGTTGCCGGCCGATTTTTCGCTGCCAATTCTCATTGTGCAGCATATTACCCGCGGCTTTGCGACCGGTTTAGCCGCCTGGTTGAATCAGCAAACAGCCCTTGAAGTGCGCCTGGCCGGTCACGGTGATGAACCACAGCCCGGTCAAGTACTTATTGCCCCGGATGATTATCATATGGGCATAACCAGGGCTGGCCTCATTTCGCTGAACAGGGAACCACCCCGTCAGGGTTTGCGCCCTTCGGCGGACTATCTATTCAACTCGGTGGCCCAAGTATACGGCGCCACCGCCATTGGGGTCATTTTAACCGGGATGGGCGGAGACGGCGCGGCGGGATTACAAGCGATGCATAATACAGGTGCGCCTACCATTGCCCAAGATAAAGACAGTTGCGTAGTTTTTGGAATGCCGGCCGTCGCCATTGAATTAGGCGCGGTCGAGCAGATTTTGCCGGCCAATAAAATTGCCGCCGCCATTATGACGATGCTTTAGCCAAAATGAGTTGCGGCCTTGTGATATCAGGCCAGAGAATTTGCCATGAGTCGAGTCGATCCTAATTGTAATTATCCAAATGTTATTGAACAATTGATAACCTCAATTGGTCAGGAAACCGACAAGAAAAAGGTGTTGGGCGTCATACTGCCTTGCGCTTTGGCTATTAGCGGCACCGAGGTTGGGGCTTTATTACTAACAGACGACGAACACAAAAGGCTCAAGGCAGTGGTGAGACAAGGGTTGCCCGGTGAAGTCATTGAACAATTAGCCAGCGGTGATTTGGCTAATCTACTCTTAATGGGGCAACGGTTGTGGGTTAAATCGCGGCGATTGCGTCAAAATTCCAAACAGGCTCTCTTGGGTCGACATAGCCTGAAATATCTTTTCGGTGTGCCGTTCCGTTTTGGCGGTCAGGTTTTGGGCGCCATTGTCGTCGGTAGCCACACTGACGGCCAAGATTGTTTGGATCAAGAGCAGCAACAACGTTTAGAGTTGCTGACTCAATTGGTGGCGCTGTTTCTGGATGATATTCGACTGCGCACCAAAGAGCTCAAGACCGGCAACGCCGGTATTGGATCAGACGCCGAACAGCCTGACCGGGCCGGTGAACCTCAGCCGGATGCGACCACCAAGAGTTCGTCAGCGCCAACCCTGTCCCAGGCCATCGACCCAGCGCCGGCTGATGATCTGGAGCAATTGTTGGCCGCGGTCATGTCGGCTGAAGAAGAGGTAGCCAGCCAAAATCGGGATTTAGGCTTGCTTGATGCCCTTTCTAACGAGGTCGGGAGTACCCTCCACATCAACCGGGTGCTCGATGCAGCTATTCAACAGACCCAGGCGGCCCTTAAGGTTGAAGCCGGCTGGTGTTATCTGTTCAAGGAAGGCGTGCTTGTTCTTAGCAAATATCAAGGTCTATCAAAGCAATATGTCGAGGCTATGCAACATCTGGAGCTGGGCAATGGGGCCGAGGGCATGGCGTTTTCGCGCAGTGAACCGATCATGCGCGATGGGTTGCTCTTTCACAGCGGCCGGAGGCGTCGCCTGGTCCAAGAGGAGGGGTTGCGCTCTATTGCCGCAGTGCCCTTGATGGCCGGTAATGAACCCTTTGGCGTGTTGGCTGTGGCCAGCCACTTTCAACGAGAATGGTCATCACGCGACCAGCGCATGTTGCTTTCTATCGGCCAAAAAGTGGGCCAGGCCATTGCCAATTCCCAGATGTTTTCCGAAGCCGAGCAAAAAGCTCAGGCCTTGGAGGCCAGTTACGGTGATATGCAGCGCATGAACGCGCAGTTGACGGCTCGCGCCAATGCCCTGGCCAGGGAGGTCCAGGAGCTACGTCGAATCGAACAGCAAATCTGGATTGCCCTGGCGGCTTCTCAAAAAGCAGGCAAATTCCAAAATGAGGCCTTAGAACTGGAACAGGAAAATTTCGTAGCAACACTCAAGAAAGCTCTCACAACTTTGAGACAAGAGCATGGGCGGACTGTTTCCGGGTCTGCCTACAAGGAGTAGATAAATGAATCTGCAACGAAAAATTTATATTAACAATGACCTGGATGTGGTTACAGCTCGGATGCAAGCCCGGGAAATGGCTAAAGAGTTGGGCTTCCGGACCGCGGATCAGGCTCGTATCTCGTTGGCAGCCTCGGAACTGGCCCGAGTCTTGTCTTGGAATACGCGTGGTCCGGGCGAGATCATAATGTCAGATGCCGCCCAAAATGGCCAGCAGGGTATGCAAGTGGCCTGTAGAGTTGAATTGCGGTATCTCAACCCCGGCAATGGCTCAAATCAGTCGGGCGAGAGTTTAGAGCCAGATCGTGGTTTGGCTGGTGCATGCCAATTGGTTGATGAAAGTATTATTGAAGAGCAAAACAACGAACAGGCGCTGGTCACGCTCATAAAATGGCTGAAATGAAAGGAATGGACGATGACTACAATGATGAGAAATGACAGTGGCAGCAAGCCGGCTTTCCGTTCGGAAAAGGTGAATGGACAACCTGCCGTTTTGATTGTGGAAGATAGCGCGCCTCAGGCGCTCAAAGTCAAGCTGACCCTTGAAAACAACAACTGTCGGGTTTACTGGGCCGATACCGGCCTGGCGGGCTTAGAAATAGCCCAACAAAACTATCTCGATCTAATCGTCTTGGATATTGAATTACCTGATATTAGTGGTTTTGAGGTCTGCCAACGCCTCAAAGCCGACTCCCAACTGGCTGAGGTTCCGGTCATTATGATGACCAGCCGGGATTACGCCGAAGATGTTTTGAATGGCCTGGAATTAGGCGCCATTGACTATATTCCCAAAGATGCTTTTGCTGAGGCGGTACTATTAGAGACGATTAAACAGATGGCAATTGAGACTTAGTTCCAAAGAGGCATTATGAAAGCAACTATTGTCCCCCCTCCTGGACTGCCGAACTCGGTTATAATTGACGACTGGCCGATGAACCTTGAAGCCACCCGGGCCGAGTTGGGTAAGGCTATAAAGCGCCTGGAACGTTACCAGGCGGTCTTGCGTTTGGCCAGTGTTGAGATTGAGCAGCGGAATCGGTTTATCCTGGCCTTGACCACTTTTGCCTTTCAGGCTGGCCGGGCGGCCAAACAAAATGGGGTCATTAAACTGGCTTTGGTTCAAGCTCTGGAAACAATTGGCGCCCCGGTGGGGGCTATTCTTTTGGTCCATCCTAAAACCAAAGAACTAACCCTGGGAGTTCATAAAGGGTTGACTCCGCAACTCATCGACGTTTTGACCGGGAAGGAACTCAACAAAGGCGCTACGGCGCTGATGCCCCATTTGGTGGCTGGTGATGGGGCTTTGTTGGAATATGAAACTACCGATGATCCGAAAGAAAAACTTTTACTCGCTACAGGTCGTTTAACCAGCCTGGTTAGTCTGCCCTTGCATGTGAGTTCAAGGTTGATGGGGACACTTCTGGTAGGTTTGCAGAAGAAAGCAATTTTTAAGCCATCTGAACTTTGTTTTCTAATGGCGCTGAGCCAAGAAACGGCTATTGTGCTGGACAGCCTGTTTCTGCGAGAGGGGTTGTGGCACACGGCCGAGGTATTGTTGGGTGAAGATATAACCGGCGTCGAGTTGGAGTCAGTTGGGCCTAATGAGCTGAACATCGGCGGATCACCCTTAATTCGATTGTCAACCTCCACTTCGCCGCCGGCCCAACCGGCTGATGACGATCTTGAACAGTTGTTGGCGGCCATGATGGAGGCCGAGGATGAGGTCCAGCAGCAGAATGCCGATCTGCAAACGCTCAACGTAATCTCAGAAATGATGAACAGCACACTCGATCTAAAGGAGATTTTGCAGTGCGCGGTTGACCAAACCAAAACAACCCTAAAAACAGATGCAGCTTGGCTTTATCTACTGGATGAGGGTGACAAATTGAGGTTGGGGGCCTACACCGGTCTCTCTGAAGCTTACGTGCGGGGTATGCACTGCCTGCCATTGTGCACCGGTTTGGAAGGCCAGGTGGCCAGCCAAAACAAAGCTGACTTCATTCAGAATGTTTCAGCAGACCCCAAAATTCATAAGATTTGGGTTGATAAGGAAGGATTGAAAGCCTTAGCCGCCGTTCCGTTGACTTCTCCGGGGACCGGCCAGGAGCCGGAGGGTCAATCTGTTTCAAAAGTGGTCGGTGTATTGGCCGTCGGTATGCGGGCCAGCGCAATATCCACCCCTGGCGCGCCCCAGCCGGAGAGTTGTTATGTCTGGACCCCTCGCCAGATGCGTTTGCTGAGTTCTATTGGCAACCAGGTTGCTTTAGCAATCAACAATGCCCGGCTGTATGCTCGATTACGGGACAGCGAATTGGAGGCGCGCACCGGCAATGAAATATTACGTAACATCAACGACATGTTGCTCGAGAAGAATAGTTTTCTGGAAGGTTTCATCCACGATGATCTAATGACTGCTCTAATCAAAGCCACTGAAGTTCTGAGTCGTCTGCTGACCGCCTTCCCGGCTGCCCAGAGTGAAATGCAAAAAGATGACCTTATCACCCTACAAGAAATTATTAGCCGGTTGGAAAAACAGGCCAGAGAAACGGGCGATGTTATTACAGTCTTGGATACCGAGTTTGACCAGGTCCTTGATAATGATGATAAAGATAACCACCATAGTCGGGCTGTAAAGCCCGTCAGATTTCAGAAAATGCAGCCAGATTATCCGCCAGCAACCGACACTATCGATCAGGTGTTTAAAGCCGATTCCCCGTTGCCTCCTGCCGCAAATAGCGCTTCATCCGATCCTCAAAAAGGCGCAACCACGTCTAAATCGATGAGTTTTGAGGAAGCTGTTGCCGCCGGTCTGGTCCCTGCCCATATCATTGAGAAAGAAATGAAATAATCCATTTTGGGCCAAGCGGCAATTCATCGAATTGCTAAATGTCGAGTTTTGCTTACTATTGAGGACAGTAACAACAGGGGTATCTCCAAGAGCCTACCTGAACCTCCGTTACTGACACTCGCTATAAGCGTACAGCATGACTCAAGAAAATTTAGCGCCCAAGTTACCCCACATCTCAATTGTTTTACCCACCTATAACGAAGCCGGCAACATCGAGCCGTTGATTGACCGGACCCTGCAAGCCCTGGGCAACTATCCCGGCGGCGTCGAGGTGGTGGTCGTCGATGACGACTCGCCCGACGGGACCTGGCAACTGGTAGCCGACAAGGCCAAAACCGATGACCGGATCCGGCTGATCCATCGCAAAAACGAGAGCGGTTTGACCAGCGCTATCAGCCGGGGGATTAAGGAAGCCCGCGGCTGCTGGGTCGGCTGGATGGATTGCGACCTGAGCATGCCGCCGGAAGAATGGCCTCGCCTGGCCGACGCCCTGGCCAACGGCGCCGATATGGCCGTCGGTTCCCGTTACCTGCCCGGCGGCGGCGACGTGGCTCACTCCTGGCTGGGCCGCACTTTTTCCCGCATCATCAATGTCTGGGCCGGTTTGTGGCTCGATTGGTCGATCAAGGATTATACCAGCGGTTTCATCCTGGGTCGTAAAGAGATTTTTGAGCAGGTTGGCCTGCGGGGCGATTACGGCGAGTATTGCATCGATCTGCTCTACCGCGCTAAACAGGCCGGTTACACCATCCGCGAGTTGCCTTACCTGTGTGTGCCTCGCGAGGCTGGCGAGAGTAAAACCGCTACCGACGTGTGGGGGTATTTGCGGCGCGGCGTCAATTACATCAAAACAGTCTGGCGGCTGCGTTTCAGGCCGGATGATTAAAGGCGATAGTAAGTTGGACTTGCTCCGCGGCGATGATCGGATTATAATCTTAAAAGAAATTGCAATTTGTACAAATTGTACAGAATTTTCCGGAGGCAACCGTGTTGAAATCTATCTCTGCTTCTGAACTGCGGACGCACATCAAGCGGGTCATTAACGAGGTTAGTTACGGCCAAACCGACTATGTGGTTGAGAAGTTCGGTGAGCCGACGGCGGCTATCATCAGTATCGAGGATTACCGTCTGTTGCAATCAATGAAGCAAAACCAGTTGGCTGAGACTGAACACGAGAGTTCATTTCCGGTCAAGTTAAAAGCAATTCACCAAGCTTTGGCTGCCAGCGGTTATCGTTTGCGGACCAAGGAGGAAATTGACGCCCAACTTGAAGCTGAACGGGCGAGTTGGGAGTCATAAAGGTGCGCATCTATCTTGACTCTGCCCCCCTGATTTACTTGGTTGAGAACACGCCGGCCTATGCTCCGGCCTTAATTGAACGTTTGACCGGACCAGAAATCGAACAAGTTTGCAGTGAGCTTAGCCGCCTGGAGTGTCGGGTTAAGCCCTTGCGCGACGGTGAAACGGCTCTGTTGGCAGCCTTTGATCGGTACTTTGCCGAGATTGCCGCCTTGATTATACCTCTTTCTCGCCCGATTATTGATCGGGCGACCCAATTACGGGCGCGTTATGGTTTTAAGACTCCCGACGCCATTCATCTGGCGGCGGCGATGGCGGCTGAATGTGACCTGTTTCTAACCAATGACCATCGTCTCGACTCATGTGTTGAGATCAAGATTGAAGTTTTGAGTCGGTGAGGCAAGCTGCGTGGATTTGGCCAATGCTCACAACCTGGTTGATCCTTTTGCCCAAATCTTCCGCGACCGGGCCGAGGCCGATTGGGCCTTTGACTTTCTGCGGGAGACGGTCAAGAGCTTGGGCATTCGCCGCGGCGCGTATGACCCCCGCTTTGCCCTGACCCTGACCCGGCGCGGCAGCCAGCCCTGCCTGCACCTCAACTATGGCGGCTGGCTGGTGGCCGGCTTCTGCGGGCCGGGCGCGGCGTACCGGGTCGAGTTGACCTTGCTGGCCGACCGGGTGGCCTGGGAGGAACGGCTGGCCGGCTACCCCTTCGACCGGAAAGAGGGCCAGCCCGAAGTCCGCACCTATCACCTACCGCTCGAGCTGATCAAACCGATGACTGGCGACCTGCGCGCCGCCTACAAAGCCAGCCTGGCCTTCATCGCTGCCAAATTCGAGCACTGGCAGCGCCCCAGCCATTGGCAGCAGCACCAGCCCGAGCTGGTCGAAGCCTTGTTTGATTTGGAGAAGCGGGCCCAACTTTTTGCCGGGCTGCTGCTTGAGCCGGGGTTGCGCTACGAGCGCCATTTTACGGCCTTTCCCAATGCGGTCGCCGAGGCGGGGGAGGGGTACCGACTGGAATCTGGTGAGAATGATGTTGTAATTGGTGAACTCATCTCATCTCAAGTGGATGATGGAATAATTATGGAAGCACCAGAATTGGCTGAACCTTTTTCCAAAGTTTTCGTTGATAGAGCCGAAGCCGAATGGGCGTTTGATTTTTTGAAAGAGACATTTAATCGATTGGGAATAGAAACCCCGAATGACCCTCGCTTTGCGATAACACTTCGCAAAAAGAGCCGATTACTTAGCCTGGATTTTGGAAATTGGAAGGTATTGGCTTTCTATGGGCCTACACTTTCCTCTAAGCGGGTCACTATCCCTTTGATTGTTGACCTAGTAGATTTAGATGATAAGTATGAGTCGTTTGATTTTTCTCAGAAGGATGATGAACCAAATATTCGTGAATACAGATTACCGATTGAGCTTGTAAAACCTTTCGAACACAAACTTCAATCGGCCTATGAAGCAACGTTTAATTATCTGGCTAAACGATTTCAGAGTTATAGTCTTTGTCCCTGGCGTAATCGATATCATCAAGTAGAAATTGCTGAAGCTGTTTTTGATTTACAGAAACGAAGATCATTATTTGTAGCAGGATTGAAAATATCAGTATCTGAAGATGAAGGTGATGAAGAAGCTATAGAGGAATATCCCCTCTCCCAATTGGCCGCCGAAACCGGCTTCGACGAGGCCGACCTCGCCCGCTGGCTGCGGGCCATCGAGCGCAAGGGCCAGGCTATCATCTATGGCCCGCCGGGCACCGGCAAAACCTTTATCGCCGAGAAGCTGGCCGGCCATCTGATCGGCGGAGGGAATGGTTTTTGGGAACTGGTCCAATTCCACCCGGCTTATGTTTACGAGGATTTCATCCAGGGCATCCGCCCGGAAATCGTCGAAGGTCACTTGAGTTACCAGATGACGCCCGGCCGCTTTCTGGAGTTTTGCCGCCGGGCTGAAGGCCGGGATACCTGCGTCCTCATCATCGATGAGATCAACCGGGCCAACCTGGCCCGCGTCCTGGGTGAGCTGATGTATCTTTTGGAATACCGCGACCGCGAAATTCCGCTGGCCGGCGGCGGCGTCCTCAAAATCCCGCCCAATGTGCGCCTCATCGGCACGATGAACACTGCCGATCGCTCCATCGCCCTGGTCGACCACGCCTTGCGGCGGCGCTTTGCCTTTTTGGCCCTCTATCCCAATTATGAACTTTTGCGTCGTTACCACCAGCGGGAGCAAACCGGTTTCCCCGTAGACAACCTGATCAAGCTGTTGCAACGGCTGAACCGCAAGATCGACGACCCCCATTATGAAGTCGGCGTTACCTTTTTTCTGCGCCGAGATTTGGCCGACCAACTGGCCGATATCTGGGAAATGGAAATTGTGCCCTACCTGGAAGAATATTTCTTTGACCGGCGAGACGAGGTGGCGTTGTTTCGCTGGTCAACCGTGGCTCAGGAGATACCGCTGCCGTGACTGCGCCCCGGCTCATCGAGTTGACCGAATACCAGCCTAAACTGCTGCCGGCGGCGGAGTTACCGCTTGAGGTTGGCCAGCTCCTGTGGCGTAACTACGGCCAGCAGGTGGAGGTTGATTTTCCCAACCCCAGAACCGAGCAGCAGTGGCGGTTGACTTCGCAAGGCTGGGTTGGGCATATTCCCCTGACGTCAGAGTTTCAATTAGTCTTGCACCCCAGAGTTGAGCTGTCCAATCTCTTTGGGATGCTGGAATATGCCTACAATCTCAAGAGTTTCCACTTCTTGCCGGGCTTAGTCGACTGCCAATCTTTGGCCGAATTTTATGAACAATTAGCCTACTTGTTGGCCCGTCGTATTCTGGACCGAGCCCGTCAGGGTTTCTACCGGGCTTACCTGGCCGAGAGCGATGAATTGCCTTATGTGCGCGGGCGGCTGGAGACGCGCCCATCGCGGCAACGACCGGGGCAGGTCAAACTTTCGTGCCACTATGAAGAGCACACCGCCGATATCGCCGAGAATCAAATTTTGGTCTGGACGCTGCAACGTATTGCCCGCAGCGGTAAATGTACCGAGCGCGTTCTGCCGACTATCCGGCGGGCTTTCCGGTCGCTGCAAGGGCTGGTTACCCTCCAGCCATTTGAGCCTGAGGCCTGTGTCGGGCGGCTTTACCATCGCCTCAACGATGACTACCAGCCATTACACGCCCTATGTCACTTTTTCCTGGCCCAAAGTGGCCCCGGTCACTTGCTCGGTGAGCGGAAGATGCTGCCGTTTCTGGTTGATATGGCCCGGCTGTATGAGCGCTTTGTAGCCGAATGGCTCAAAATGCACGCCTCCGACCGCTTTGTGGTCAAATCGCAAGTGCCGGTGGAAGTCGATCAGGTTAGCGCCTTCATTGACCTGGTCATCTATGCGGCCGGCACGCAGCAGCCGCGTTGTGTGCTGGACACCAAATACAAACCATCCGACAAACCTGCCCAGGAAGACATCAATCAGGTGGTCGCTTATGCTGAGGTGAAACAGTGTTCCGAAGCTGCGCTCATTTATCCTGCGCCGCTGGCGAAACCGCTGGATATTCGCTGGGGTAATATCCGGGTGCGAAGTTTGTCTTTTCCCCTTGACGGCGACCTGGAGCAGGCCGGGCAGTCATTTTTGCGGCAGTTAGGCATATAATTACAAAATTTCACCTAATCATCTTCAGGAGCACCATCTATGAGCGAGTCGATCTCCGCGCTTACCAGAGTGCCCGGCTTCAGGGCCGTTGGCGTAACCTGCGGTCTTAAACAATCGGGTAAACCCGATCTGGCCCTGGTATTGGCGCCCAGGTTGTGCAGCGCCGCTGCAGTTTTTACCACCAACGCCTTTAAAGCTGCGCCGGTATTGTACGACCTGGCCTTACTCAAAAGAAGCGGTAGTAAGCTGCAAGCTGTGGTTATCAATGCCGGTAATGCTAACGCCATCACCGGCGAACAAGGGCTAGCGGATGCCGAACAAATGGCCCGCTTCACCGAGTCGGCCTGCCGCCTGCCGCCGGATAGCGTCTTTGTCATGAGCACCGGCGTTATCGGCCACAAAATGCCGCTGGAAAAAGTCAAACACGGTATCAACCTGGCCGCCGAGGCTATCTGGGGCGAGGCCGGGGCGCAGGGATTTCAGGCTACCGAGGCCATCATGACCACCGACCTGGCGCCTAAGGAAGCCTTTGTCCAGACCACGATTGCCGGACAGGTTGTTACTTTGGGGGGGATGGCCAAAGGCAGCGGCATGATCCATCCCAACCTGGCCAC
>CAYZHI010000008.1:0-21801 GCA_964477335.1 uncultured Caldilineaceae bacterium
TGAGGACATCCTGAAACGGCACAATCGCAAAACAGGCCACCGAAGCCATCGCCAACCGAATGAAATCCCAGACAATATTGTCATCCGGTCGGGCCAGATACCGCCGGATAAAATCCCGTTCCTCGGCGGTGCGATGGCGATACCAGCCTTTGGTGGTATCATTGTCGTGGGTGCCGGTGTAAACAACTGTTTGGGGTACGTAATTGTGGGGTAAAAAGTGATTGGTGGGGTTCAACTTGCCGGCCTCTTTGGCGTCGAAAGCAAATTGCAGAATTCTCATCCCCGGAAAACCAAACTCCTCTCGCAGCGCCTCGACTTGCGGGGTAATCACGCCCAAATCTTCAGCCAGAATCGGCAGTTCCCCCAGCGCCCGCTCAATAGTCTGGAAGAGCTTCTGCCCCGGGGCTTCAACCCAATGCCCCTTGATGGCCGTCTCTTCGCCGGCCGGTACTTCCCAATAAGCCTGAAACCCTCGAAAATGGTCGATGCGAATAATGTCAACCTGGCGCAGAGTGGCCTTAATCCGGTCAAGCCACCATTGAAACCCCTCGGCCTCCAGCGCGGCCCAATCGTAAAGCGGATTGCCCCACAGTTGGCCGGTCTCACTGAAGTAATCGGGCGGCACCCCGGCCACGACCGTCGGCTGGCCTTCCTCATCCAGGTGGAATAGCTCCCGGTGCGCCCAGACATCAACACTGTCGGGGGCCACAAAAATAGGGATATCGCCGATAATTCTGATATCCCGGTCGTTGGCGTACTGGCGCAGCGCGCCCCACTGCTGGAAAAAGTAATATTGCCACACTTTACGGATGGCAATAGCCTCAGCTTTGGCCTCGGCCCAGCGGGCCACGGCTTCAGGCTGGCGCAGGGCGATATCCTTATCCCAGTAATTGCTCCACATCGCCCCAAAGATTCTGGCTTTGCGCGCTTTCTCATCGAAATGCTCTTTAACGGCCATAAACAGGGCGTAATCCTCCAACCAATGGGCCTGCTCCCGGCAAAAGGCTTCAAAATCGGCTTTGCGTTCGCCCCGGACCCGGTTCAAGAAATGGCGCGCCGCTTTCTCCAGCCGAGGCATTTTCCAGTTGATGACCCAGCCGTAATCGACCTGATCGATGGGAAAAGGCGGTAGATCGGCCACATCGGCCGGTTCGAGGTCGCCAGCCTCCACCAACTGATCCAAGCTGACCAACAACGGATTGCCGGCAAATGAAGAAAATGAGGCGTACGGCGAGTCGCCGTAACCGGTGGGGCCTAACGGCAGCACCTGCCAAAGGGTTTGTTTGGCTTCAACCAGATAGTCGATAAAATGATAGGCTGGCTCACCTAAATCGCCAATCCCGTACGGGCCGGGAAAGGAGGTGGGATGCAGCAGAATGCCGCTGGCGCGTGTCAATTCCATTGATGTTTTCTCCCTCGGTGTGATCGTGAAGTTGCCCCCCATTGTAACACGGAATAAGAGCAGGAACAAGGAATTTTACAGCAAAAAAGCCGCCCTCTGATTTGGCCAGAGAACGGCTTCGTTTGAAAGATTTTGCTGCTACACCCAGATGAGACTATCTGATGTTATAAAACGCCTTGATCCCCGGATAAACGGCCACATCCTCCAGCTCCTCTTCGATGCGCAGGAGCTGGTTATACTTGGCCACCCGGTCGGAGCGAGCCGGGGCGCCGGTTTTGATCTGGCCGGCATTCAGGGCCACGGCCAGGTCGGCGATGGTGGTGTCTTCGGTTTCGCCGGAGCGGTGGGAGATGACCGCCGTCCAGTTGGCTCGCTTGGCCATCTCAACGGCGGCGATGGTTTCGCTGAGTGAGCCGATCTGGTTCAGCTTGATCAGAATGCTGTTGCCAATCTTCAGCTCGATGCCTTTGCGCAGCCGCTCGACGTTGGTCACCAGCAAATCGTCGCCCACCAATTGTATCCGACCGCCAATAGCTTGATTGAGGACAACCCAACCATCCCAATCATCTTCGGCCAAACCATCTTCCAGGGAGATGATGGGGTACTGATTGATCCAACTTTCATACAATTTGACCATATCCTCACTGGACAGGGTTTTCTTTTCGATACGCAGGGTATACTTGCCATCCTTATACAAATCCGACACGGCCGGGTCGAGGGCAATCATCACGCCTTCCTCGCCAGTCTCGTAACCAGCCTGGCTGATGGCTTCCAGAATGACTTCAATTGCTTCCTGGTTGCCGCCCTTCAGCGGCGGAGCAAAGCCACCCTCATCGCCCACGTTGGTGTTGTAGCCTTTACCTTTCAACACCTTTTTCAGAGCGTGGTAAATTTCGGCGCCCCAGCGCAACCCTTCCCGGAAACTCTCGGCGCCGACCGGCATCACCATAAATTCCTGGAAGTCGGTGGTCTGCCAGCCAGTGTGGGCCCCGCCGTTCAAAATGTTCAGCATCGGCACGGGCAGGGTGCGGGCGCTCACCCCACCCAGGTAACGATACAACGGCTGGCCAGTGCTCATGGCCGCGGCCTTGGCCACAGCCAGACTGACTCCCAAGATGGCATTGGCGCCCAACTTGGATTTGTTGGGGGTGCCGTCCAGCTCGATCAAAAATGCGTCAAGTCCCTCTTGATCGAGGGCGTCCCAGGCATACAGTTCGGGGGCAATGACTTCGTTGATGTTTTCAACCGCCTTCTCGACGCCTTTGCCCAGGTAGCGCTCGTTGTCGCCGTCACGCAACTCCAGGGCCTCGTGGACTCCGGTCGAAGCGCCGGAGGGAACCGCCGCCCGCCCAAAGGAGCCGTCTTCCAACAGAACCTCAACTTCAACCGTCGGGTTGCCGCGCGAGTCCAGAATCTCGCGACCAGCAATTTGTTCAATCAAACTCATAATTTTTTTCTCCTTCACCAATAAGAGTAGCGAATATAGCCTGACACAGAATGAGTGCAGCTTGTTTGGCAGCCTGCACTCATCCCGGTTGACTATCAAAACAAGACTTTATCATACACGTAATTGGTCACTTGAGCAATTTGAACTTATTGAGTGTTTCATCTATCCCGGCTAGCCCCACACCTTCCAGAGTAAGGGAGATCAGCTCTTCATCCAACGAGCCATCGATTTCTTCAACCGCCATTCTGGCAACTGAGCTGAAAACCTGGTTGACCAGCTCCCCGCCACGTGGTAAAATGGAGTTAAAGAGCTATTTTTACCATCTCAGCAACAATATGTCCGATCAAGTTAAACCCAAAAAGGCCCGCGCCCACGTTTATATCTCAGGTCGGGTTCAAGGAGTCAGTTTCCGCTGGAATACCCAGTACAAAGCCCAACAATTGGGGCTGACCGGCTGGGTGCGCAACCTGTGGGATGGCCGGGTGGAAGCGGTCTTTGAGGGCGACGAGGCCGCCGTGCGCCAGGCCGTCGAGTGGTGCCACCACGGCGACCGGCCGGCCCGGGTCGACCAGGTTGATGTTCAGTACGAGCCGCCAACCGGCGAATTGAGTAGCTTTCGCATCACCTTTTAAGTTTGACAATCTCTTTTTTTACAGTAATATATGAGTAATCACTCATATATCCTGAAAGATTTGATGAATTCGAAATCGACCGACCGGTGCGCCGAAACCATTATTAACGAGGACAAAGTCAAACAGGCTCAGCGAGCTTTGTTGGACGGGTTATCGGCCACCCACCTGGCCACCATTTTCAAGGCCCTGGCCGACCCAACCCGGCTTCGGATCGTGTCGGTGCTGGCCCAAACCGAACTGTGCGTTTGCGATCTGGCCGCCACCCTGGGGATGACCCAGAGCGCCGTGTCGCACCAGCTCCGGCTGATGCGCGACCTGCGGCTGGTCAAGAGCCGCAAAGAGGGCAGGATGGTCTATTACGAGTTGGATGATGAGCATATTTGTGACCTATTTGAACGAGGGCTGGAGCACATCGAGCATCAGTAGATCGAAGTTTATGGTAGACGGCATTCCCTATGCCGTCTGCAAAGGCACATTGAGTCCAGGTAGGAGCCAGGCATGACCGACAAACTTCAACTCCGCATCACCGGGATGGACTGCGCCGACTGCGCTCTCAAACTTGAAAAAGGCGTGGCCAACCTGCCCGGCGTCACCGCGTGCCGGGTTAACTTTGCCGCCGCTAAAATGGAGGTCAGCGGCGAAGCTGATCAGACAACCATCGTCCAGCGAATTCAGGCGCTTGGGTACGGCGTAGCTGCGCCAAATGGGCGGTACGTGCCCCGCACCCGGCGGCAACAACTACTCGACCTGCTGCGCCAGCCGCGCAATACCTTCACCCTGATTGGAGCGGCCTTCATCCTGGCTGCGTTTGTTGTCGAGTGGCTGGTAAACCAGGCAGGGGGGCAGGGGAGCACAGGTGCAGGGGTGAACTTTTCCCCCTTCTCCTCTGCTCCGTTGCTCCCACCGCTGTTTTTTCTGATCGGTGGGCTATTCGGTCTCTATTTCCCGGCCAAAAGCGGCTGGGCAGCGTTGCGCAGCGGCCAGGGGTTGGATATGAATGTGTTGATGACGTTGGCCGCAGTGGGGGCGTTTGCCATCGGCGAGTATGCCGAGGCGGCCACGGTCATCGTTCTCTTCAGCCTGGGCGAAGCCTTAGAGGGCTATACGATGGAGCGGGCACGCGACAGCATCCGCAGCCTGACGCAACTGGCCCCGGCTGAGGCTACCGCTATTCGCCCCTGTTTGGATTGCGCCGGCCACCTCGGCCAGACTCTCCCGGATGGTTCCGGCATCTATGAGGCCGGCCCCTGCCCCTGGTGCGGTGAGCACGAGCAGACCATACCGGTGGAGTCATTGGTCATCGGCGACCGGATTATCGTCAAACCGGGTGAACGGATTCCGATGGATGGCCGGGTGCTCAGCGGCCATTCTGCCGTCAACCAGGCCCCGATTACCGGCGAGAGTGTACCGGTAGCCAAAGAGCCTGGCGCCGAGCTTTTTGCCGGCAGCATCAACGGCGACGGCGTCCTGGAGATCGAAGTCACCCACCTGGTTGAGGACAACACCCTATCACGCTTGATCCATCTGGTTGAAGAGGCCCAGGCCCAGAAAACTCCGGCCCAACGCTTTGTCGACCGATTCGCCCGCGTCTATACCCCACTGGTGGTGCTTGGGGCAGTACTCGTAGCCGCCCTGCCGCCGCTGCTCTTCGGCCAGTCATTTCTAGCCCCCCCCCTCTCCCCCCCCCTCAATTGGGGGGGGGGGGGGGGGTAGAGCGGGGTTGGCTCTATCGGGCCTTGACCCTGCTGGTCATTGCCTGCCCCTGCGCTTTAGTGATCGCCACCCCGGTGGCCGTGGTCAGCGCCATTTCAGCCGCGGCCCGGCGGGGTGTATTGATCAAAGGCGGGGCTTATCTGGAGGGGCTGGGGCGGGTGAAAGTTGTGGCCTTTGACAAAACCGGCACGTTGACCCAGGGCCAGCCCGCCTTGGTTGACATCGTCTGTGTGGACAACTGCTGCGCCGAAGCGCGGCAGGGCGACCTGCTGGCAGCCTGCGACCATTGTGACGCCATGTTGGCGGCAGCCGCAGCGGTCGAGCGGCACAGCAGCCACCCCCTGGCCCAGGCCGTCACCGCGGCCGCCGAGGCCCGCCGCCTGCCCCGGCTGGCGGCCAGTTCGGTCAAAAACCTGCCAGGCCAGGGCGTCCAGGGCCTGGTGGAGCAGCGGCTGATTACCGTCGGCAGCCACGCCCTGCTTCATTCCGATAACCCCGACTTTTTGAGCTTCCATCAGGGCATTACCCAGGCCGAAGCCAACGGCCAAACCACTATGTTAGTGCAAGAGGATGACACGTTGCGCGGCTTTCTGGCCGTCAGCGACCCACCTCGCCACACCAGCCTGGCCGCCATCGCCGCCCTGAAAGCCGCCGGCGTCAACCGCACGGTGATGCTCACCGGCGACAATCCCGCTGTGGCCGGGGCCATCGGCCAACAACTGGGGCTGGACGACATCCGGGCCGGCCTGCTGCCGGCCGACAAAGTAACGGCTGTCCGCGACCTGGTGGCCGAGTATGGCGACACCGTGGCCATGGTTGGCGATGGGGTCAACGATGCCCCGGCCCTGGCCGCGGCCACTGTCGGCATTGCCATGGGCGCCGGGGGCACGGCTCAGGCCCTGGAAACCGCCGATGTAGCCTTGATGGCCGACGACCTGACCCAACTGCCCCCGGCCATTCGGCTGGGCCGCCGGGCTATTCACACCATCCAGTTCAACATTTGGTTCGCCCTGGTTATCAAAGCCATCTTTTTGATCGCCGCGCTCTTTGGCGTGGCCACCTTGTGGATGGCTGTCTTTGCCGATATGGGCGCCTCGTTGATTGTGACCCTCAACGGCATGCGGTTGCTGCGACAAAACGACCGCTGAATGGCGAGACGAGACCATAAAAGGGTCTGTCCAAAATTTTGGGCAGGTAGGGGCGACCGGCCGG
This sequence comes from uncultured Caldilineaceae bacterium, assembly GCA_964477335.1. GTDB lineage: Bacteria > Chloroflexota > Anaerolineae > 4572-78 > J111 > CAYNLK01. The sequence continues at coordinate 6,407 of CAYZHI010000008.1, forward strand.
TCGCCCCTACGGAATTACCTAAAATTTGGGACGCACGGCCACAAAACCAGGGTTTGACTTTGCCGGCTAATTGTGATACGGTTGACGGCGATGATTCGCTCGATCTTTTGCCCCAAATCCGGTCCACCCCATCTCAACCTGACCCCGGCGGAGATGGCTCAAGCCCTGGCCGACGCCGACGGACTACTCTGGGTGAGCCTGGAACAACCCACTGAGGCCGAAACCAACCAGATTCTCCACGATGTCTTTCATTTTCACCCGCTGGCGATCGAAGATTGCCAGAGCCAGGGATACCAAACACCCAAAGTCGATGATTTTGGGGCATACCTGTTTATCATTGTGCATGCCCTCCGGCCCGACTTTCCCTTGAATCAACTGGACACCATGGAACTCAACTGTTTTTTGGGTCACAACTACCTGGTCACATCTTTTATGAGTCCACCGATGTCGCCGGTTCAGGCGGTCTGGGATCGGCTGGCGCGGGATGAACGGTTGACCAAACATGGGGCAGACTTTCTGTGCTATGCCATTCTGGATCGGTTGGTCGACGAGTATCTCCCTCTGCTTGATGTCATCGACGACGAAATCGAACGGCTGGAAGACGAGGTCCTGGCGAATCCGCGGCAGGAGACCCTGGAACAGATACTCTCGCTCAAGCACAGTATTGCCATGTTGCGGCGCATTATCGCCCCCCAACGCGAAGTCATGAATCGCCTCAGCCGCGACGACCTGCCCCAGATTGCGCCTCAGAATCGGATCTATTTCCGCGACATTTACGACCACCTGGTGCGCCTGCATGATCTGAGTGAATCGGTACGTGATGTGATCACCGGGGGATTGGACATTTATCTCTCGGTCACCTCAAATCGCTTGAACGAAATCATGAAAGCCCTGACCATCGTTTCAACCATTTTTCTGCCCCTCTCCTTTGTGGCCGGGGTTTATGGCATGAACTTCCGCTATCTACCCGAACTGGATTGGCGCTATGGTTATTTCACCATCTGGGGCGTTTTCATCCTTATCGTGGTTGGTATGCTGTGGTACTTCCGGCGACGGGGGTGGTTTTGAAGATTAAAGCCCTCAGAACGAAGCATGATCCAGCGTTTAAACCTTGATAATTTTCAACCTAACATGCCCCTCCCTTCCCCCTGGCGCACCTTCCTCAAAGGCGCCGGCGTGCTTGAGTTCAGCGAAAACACCCTCCGCCTGGTCACTACCGACGCCGTCGCCGGCCAATACAGCGACGCCCAAATCGACGATTATCAAAACCTGGCCCGCCGTGACTTTCTGTGGCGACCGCCGCTGCACCTGACCGTGCGCGCCCGCTTCTCCCATCCCGCCGGGGAGTTGCGTGGCACGGCCGGCTTCGGCTTTTGGAACGACCCTTTTATGATGACCGGCGTCCGTTGGCCGGCTCTGCCCCGAGTTGTCTGGTTTTTCTACGCCTCGCCTCCGTCGAATATGAAGCTGGATATCAACACCCCCGGTTACGGCTGGAAAGCTGCCACCCTGGATGCGATTCGCTGGCCGTTTTTTGCGTTGCTGCCGACCGCGCCGCTGGCCATCCCATTGATGAATATCGACCGGCTGTATCGCGTCTGTTGGCCCATTGGCCAGCAAGCTATCAATGTCAATGAAGCGATAGTAGCGGTGAAGATGACTGAGTGGCACACTTACACCATTGACTGGCAGGAAAAGCGGGTCGGCTTCACTATCGATGGCGACCCGCTCCTCAGTTGTGCTACGTCTCCGCGCGGGCCGCTCGGTTTTGTGATGTGGCTGGATAACCAGTATATGGTCGCCACACCGTGGGGCAAGTTTAAATCGGGGTTAGTCGATGCGCCGGGGCGACAGTGGCTGGAGGTCAGCGAATTAGAGATTAGAGATTAGAGATTGGGTATGGGAAATTCTGCCGTTGCACCCTGCAACTTGATGAAGGTTTAATGCGTAGATGAGTATAATGAACGACAGAGTTGCTCCGCCAGGGGCTGACCTGTCTCATCAGGCTAAGGGGAGAGACTACGCAGATGCAACTTTTGTCAAAACTGAGCAAACTTATCAGCGGCGAACAGTCGCAACCGCACCCTTTCCAATCCGATAGTCGACCGGCTACCCGGCCGACCCAGCCACCCCAAGATCGTGACGCCACTCGTCCCAGCTACCGCATCAGCGACGAGAAATGGCTCGAAGTCCAGAAGGCGATCGATCAGGCCGGCTAACCCCCGTACAATTCAGCCAGATGTGTTTCCACCTCCGCCAGACTGGGCACACTGGCAATGCCAACTTTTCCCACCGATAACGAAGCGCAGGCATTGGCAAATTGAGCCGCTTTAACGTAATCGCCGGTATCCTGGTAGCGACTGAAAAAGGCCGCAGCAAAGATGTCGCCGGCGCCGGTTGGGTCAACCTCAACCTCCGGTTTAACCGGAATATGGATAACGTCCCCATTGTGGTAGACCTTACACCCCTGCGGCCCTAACGTTTCCACCCCAATCTTGACCGACGTCAGTAGATGATCCGTGGCGGCCCGGTCACCACCCAAATCGGCCAAACTAAGCACCAATATATCAATACACCCCAACGAGTCTTCCAAATCTTGATGCGGCTTATAAATAACGTTGAACGCCCCATTCTGGCCCCGCAGCCAGCCCTGAATCGTTACACAAATCAGGCTGTCGGGAAACTGGCTACACAACCCCGGCGACAGTTCCTGGGCCATCGGGGCCAGATGAACAATCGGAGCTCGCCGCCATGCTGGCGGCACGTTAGCCAGAGTGAGCGGTTCACCGGTGGCCAGCCACTTTTGATAGCGGACTCCATCAACGTAAATATTCTCAAAGGTGGTCGTCGCCGACCCGGTAAAGCTGTGGATGTGAATACCGTCGAGCACATTCAGAGCAGGAACATCGGGGCCAAAACTGGTGACGATAGCAGTTTGTTTGCCCAGTCTGTGCGCCGTTAAGCCGGCATAGCTGGGCGTGCCGCCCAAAATGGCGCCGCCGGGGATATTGTCTTTGGTCACGTGACCAATGACCAGGTAATCAGGGACAAAGTCGTAGGTCAAAATAGAAGCTCCTCGTTGCAAAGGTGAGGCCGTAACGTTGGGGGCAGAGTTCAAGGTTGAGTTATGAAATCCCCAATTCCTTCTTGACCAGTCGCACCAGCGAACTGGCATCCGGAGCATAACCATCGGCTCCCACTGTGTCGGCATATTCCTGCGTAACCGGCGCGCCGCCGACAAAAATCTTGACCTTATCTCTGAAGCCGGCTTCTTTGATCGCCTCGATGTTGGGCTTGAACATCGGCATGGTAGTGGTCAGAAAGGCGCTGAAGCCGACGGCGTCAGGCTGGTGTTCGCGAATCGCCTCCACAAATTTCTCCGGCGGGACGTTGACGCCCAAGTCGTATACTTCAAAGCCGGCCCCTTCCAGCATGATGTTGCACAAGTTTTTACCGATATCGTGAATATCGCCTTTGACCGTACCCATCACAAATTTGCCAACCGGTTTGGCCCCGCTTTCGGCAATCAAAGGCTTGAGAATGTCCATCGCCCCCTGCATGGCCCGGGCGGAAACCAGCATCTCCGGCACAAAATACTCACCCTCCTCAAAAAGGCGGCCAACCTCTTCCAGGGCCGGGATCAGGGCGTCAAACAGAATGACCAGCGGATCCATGCCCAGCTCCAAGGCTTCGTTGGTCAGTTCAACCACCGGTTCGGCCTCACCGTCAAGGGTGTGGTCGTACAGGGCATCCAAAATTTCTTCTTGTCGACTCATAGGTTCCTCCTAATTATTGAATTGATGGTAGTCGGTGAAGTCCAATAACAGCAGATGATACTAATAACCTGCATTTACGGCAAGCGAGCCACCCGCTTTTCAGTCAATACACCCCAAACTCCTGTAGCGCCTCCCACATGGCGATGATGTTTTCAGGCGGCACATCGCTCAGGATGTTGTGGACGGTATTAAACACAAAGCCGCCGCCCGGCGCCAGCGCCTCGATATTACGGCGAACGTCCTCCTTGACCTCCTGAGGTGTGCCAAAGGGCAGCACCCCGGTCGTATTGACCCCGCCGCCCCAAAAGACAAAATCCTGACCAAAGTCTCGTTTGAGGCCACTCAGTTCCATGCCTTTGGCGGTGAATTGAACCGGATTGAGGATATCTACGCCCAACTCTTTGAAGTCAGGCAGTAGCGGGCGCAGGTTGCCATCGGAGTGGAAGAATAACTTAACATGGGGCGCAAGTTCTCTGATTCGTGTAAACAGGATCCTCAAGCGGGGTTTGATTTGCTCGCGGAACATTTTCGGCGAGATCAATTGCGACTCATTGGTGCCGTAATCGTCAGCATAGGAGATCACGTCGACCAGATCACCCAGTCGCGGCAAGGCCATCTCCCAAAAATTCAATTTCAACTCCAACATTTTGTCGAACAGCGTCCCTACCCGTTGTTCATCCAGCGACATCAACATCATGCAGTTGACCATACCCACGATGCGCTGCGACATTTCAAAAATGCCGGCAAAGGGATGCTTCATCACCACCAGATAGCCGGCGGCCCGGTATTTTTGAGCCAACTCACGCAGGCCGGCGATTCGCTGCGGATCGGCCATATTGGGCCAGCGGTGACGCTTGATCTGCTCGACCGTGACGCTTAAATCCGGCAGCGGCACTGCGGCAATGCTGTAATATTGCTCATCCGGCCTGAGCATATGGTGGGTAATGCCCCACTCGTCGTGATAGATCCAATGGTCGCCCCCATCGATGGGGTTGACGTTCCAGTTGTGGCTGTTGAGCGCGAACAGGCCACGGGTGTCAACCCGCAATATTTTCATCACATCCTCATCAGGCAGGGCGAGTTGCTGGATATGGTCGTAGATTTGAATTTCAACCGGGGGCAACCCCAAGGCCTGGCGCAACGCTTTGTAGGCTTTGATCTGGATACCGGTCACCTGGGTGCTGGCGAGGTCGTAGGGCACCCGGTCAGGTTCCTGGTGATTCAGGGTGGTCAGTAAGCGTTCTCTTGAATTCATTGAAATATCTCCCATCGAAAAATTAAAAGTCTGTTTCCGGCCCCACCGGGGCAAAGCGAAACATGCCGTACTGAGCTTGATACATATTGGCATCGCCTGTTTCCCGGATGATCTCCCACATCCGCCTGGCCAGCGACTCCAGCGCCGCCCGATCAGCCGGGTCGCCGGCCAGGTTGCGCAACTCGTGCGGGTCGGCGGCCAAATCATACAGCTCGTCCTCGTCAAAGCCGTTGAAGACGTATTTCAAATTGTCGCGCCACAGGACGCGCTGGGTGTAGTAGAACCGTTGGCCGTGACATTCGGCGAAGGCTTCCGCTGGCCAATCCGGTTGGTCCCCTTGCAACAACGGGACCAATGAACGACCATGGCAGTCAAATTTGCCGCCGGTGGTCAATTCGACCAGAGTCGGGGCCAGATCAAGCAAGCTGACAATCTGCTCGATTTGTCGTCCGGCGGGAATACCAGGACCGTTAAGAATGAGCGGCACGCGGTAGGCTTCTTCAAAGGCCGGAATTCCTTTCAGCAGTAACCGGTGCGCGCCCATGTAGTCTCCGTGGTCGGACAGAAAAACGATGATGGTATTCTCGGCCTGGCCTAATTCCTCCAAAACAGCCAGAATCCGGCCAATCTGGTCATCGATCAATGAGCAAAGGGCGTAGTAACAAGCCGTAGCCTCGGCGAATTGCAACCAGTCCAGGTCGCGCCAAACCCGCTGGATGCGACGGTAAATGCCGGGCCGATTCGACAGGTCATCCTCAAAACTGGCCGGACGGGGAATATCGGCCGGATCATAGCGCTGGTAATAGCGACGAGGCGCAACGTAGGGATCGTGCGGCGCTTCCGTACTCAGGAATAAAGCCCAGGGGCGCTCCGGCCTTTGGACTGCCCGGCGCATAAAGTCGATGCCGTCGGAATAGAGCTGGTACTCCGGCGTAGTTTCAACCGGATTATCAGTAACGCCGTAGAGCAAGAAATCTTTGTAACCTTTTTGACGGACGCGGCAAACTGGCGCCATCTGGACGTTACGTTCTACCAAACCCTGCAACTGCTGGTACTGTTCCACCTCGTAGAGCTCAAAACCAAAATTCTCCAGCCGGTTGGTCCGCTCGATGTGCCATTTGCCAAAATAGCCGGTCTGGTAACCGGCGTTTTGCAGGCGTTGGCTCCAAAACGGCAGACCGGCCTGCAACTCGGCCCGGTAGGGTGGCACGGCGTGGGTCACATCGACCATACCGTGACTGTGGGGCAACAAGCCGGTCATCAGGCTGGCCCGGGTCGGCGAGCAGATAGGATTGGGGGCGTAACAGCGGCTGAAGCGAGTCCCGCCGGCAGCGAGACGATCCAGATACGGCGTCTGGCACAGGGTGGCCGGCTCAACGGTATCGGCCCGCTGCTGGTCGGTGATCAAAAATAAAAGGTTAGGTTGAGACAAGGTCATAGCAATGAGCAATGAATAATGAATGATGAACAGGAAGTGAATAGTTATCAGTGAACAGTCTAATTGTTAATTGTCCGAAGAATCGGGCGGCTGCGCCAGGCTAGCCACATCACTTGAGCGGCCATCCCGCCGGTAAAGGCAATCACCCCGACATAGACGCCGCTTACCTGCCCCCAGGTCACTCCCGCCCCCAGAATAGCCCCACTGATGAACAGCAGGATCACCATCGATTCGGTAATGCTCCGGGTATGGCGAGCATAGGTCAGGGCGCCCTGGTACCAGCTTTGCCAGATACGCAGCCCCGGCAGCAACAGCCCCAGCCACAGCGCCTGCTGGGCTAGCTCCACCAGAGCAGGGGGCAGCGCAGCTACCTGTTCAAACCAGAAGGCGGACAGTGATGTAGCGGTCATCACCAACAGGAGCAAGGTCATCACTGTGCTCAGCCAGATGGTAAAACGGCGCAGCCTGACCAGCGACCGGGGTACATCCAGCAGGGCGATGACCGCCTCATTGTAACCTATCCCGACACTCTGCCATACTATCAGCAAGCCATACAGAACCGGCCACACGGCCAGCGAATTGAGCGGATCGGGCATCCGGCTCAGAGCGGCGCTGACCATCGGCTGGATCAACATCATCAACAGAATGGTGGCCGCCAGCGGAACATAAAAATCCAGAAAAGCCCCAAAAGTCAACGGCGGGCTGATGACCGGCGCTCGTTTCAACGGGCCGCGCAACACCGGCCGGACCCGCAGGCCGGTGTAGGCAGCCTCGCTGATCACGCCGGTGATGATGGCCGCGGCGCCGACCATCACCCCCGGCCCGGCGCCCAGCAGATACCCGCCGGCCAGCACCAGGCTGTCCATACTCAGCCGAATCAGCGAACCCCAAATGACCGCCCGCGACTGGTCGAAGCGGATCAACACGCCCTGTTGCATCCGCCGGTAGGCCGTCCCCCAGGACCAGGGGGTCATCACCATCAAGCCCAGCCGGGTCGGTTCTAGCAGTGCGGCCGGGATGCCCATCAGGTCGCCCACCACCACATAGAATAACGGGGTAAAAGCAACGAGGGTATGGATTGCCGTCAACAGCAGGCCGATGCCCAACATAAAGCGGTACAGCTTGCGATAGGAGGTCTCATCCCGGCTGAGGGCGGTCGAGGCGGCCAACAACATGGCGCTGGGGGATTGGATGATAATCGACAACGAAAAAACCACCCCCCAGGCGGCCAGGTTGATCTCCGGCTGAGCCAGTCGGGCCACCACAGCGCTGATCAACGGCTGTTCGGCGGTCATCAACAGCCAGCTAGCGGAGAGCGGCCACCAGGTTCGCAGGATACGGCGCAGGGACAGGGCGGCGTCGGTTTGGACAAGAGCAGAGGGGGAAGAGGCGGCCGTGATTGTGGAGTGGCTCATCCGTTACCGCTCGATCCTCCCGGCCGGCCCTTCGGCCAGCCGTTCCAGCACCTCGATACAGTAGATCAACGCCCGCGGCAGGTGGAAGGGATCTTTGACCGGCAATGCGACCGTCTCAGTGAATTTGCGCCCCTGCCGGTCTAACCGCTGCGTCCATTCGCCGTATTGCGGCACCGGGTAGTGGCTAAAGGCAAAATTATGCACCCGTTCAAACCAATCCAGGCACCACGACTCGCCGGAGATTTGGTAAGCCAGCAGCAAGGCATACAAGCTTTCGGTGTGTGGCCACCACAGCTTGGCGTCGGCAAAGCGCCACCAGGGCGACCCGCCGGCGGCATCGCGGGCGTGAACCAGGCCGCCATACTCATCATCCCAGCCAAACTCCACGTGCCAGCGGATGGTTTCAATGGCTTGTTGAATTCGACTCTGGTCGCCGGCCCGTTGAAAGATGTGGATCATAAACCACATCGACTCGATGGCGTGACCGGGCACGATAGACCGGCCCTGCGGGCTGTCGATGAGCGAATTGTCCAGGTGGACAAACTCGTACAGTAGTTTTTGCTCCGGCCGCCGAAACGCAGCCATCACTTCGTTGGCGTGATCGAGACTGGCGGCGACGATGGCCTCGTCGGCCAGGTAATGGCCTAACTCATTGAACACCAGCGAGAAAATCATCGAAATGGCGTGGGCTTTGCCATTTTGGGGTATTTCAAAGGGGGCGGTCTGGTACGAGCCGGGCAGGGCCAGCCGGCTTTGCACATTCTGATACGTGGCCAGGGCCAGGTCGATAACCTCCCGGTCGCCGGTGGCCCGGGCTAGTTCGGTAAAGCTGTAGATGGCAAAGCCGTCGGTGTAGATGCTGGTGGCGCCCTGAAGAATCTCGCCTTTTTTATCGACGGCAAAGAGCCAGCGACCCTGGTCGTCCCGGCCATATTTCTTGACAAAAGCAAAGATATGGCGGGCCACGTCGAGCCATTCCTGGCGAGGCTCGATTTTGTTGTACATGGCGGCAAAGGTCCAGATAGCGCGCAGTTGCGACCACATATATTTGTCGTGGCTGAGCACCTGGCCGTCATCGGCCAAGCAGGTCAGGATACCGCCATTGTCCCGGTCAATGGCGTGCTCCAACCAGAACGGAACGACCCGTTCCAGCAGTTCGGCGCGATAGATGGCTAACAAATCGACAAAGCGAGGGCTAATGAGCATATTACTGCTCCTGCGCAACAATTTGCTGATAGTCCCACCCCAGTTCCCGGCAAACATTTTGGACGTGAATATCCCAGGTCGGTTCAGCCTGGGGACAGCCGGCGGGGAAACAATCGACAGCGAGATATCGCAGCGGCGCGTCCCCCAGGCAGTGGACGGTATGGACGGTCTGGGGTGGAATGCGGACCACGTCGCCGGGGTTGACCGGAAATTCGTTGCCCTGCTCCCCAATAACCAGCCGGCCCTGCCCGGTCAGAACATAGAAGATCTGCTCCATATCGTCGTGGCGATGGGGCGGAGGCGCTTCGCCGGGGGCCAGTTCAACGATAAAGACTTCGCTGCCGGTCGCCTCGGCGCGGTCCAGCACCAATTTGTTAGTGTGGGTCGGGAAGCGGTAGCATCTGCTTTGAGTGGTGCTGAAAACGTACTTCATGGTTTGGTCTCCTTGTAAAACCCCCTCCCCCGAATCGGGGGAGGGAGCAGGGGAGGGGGTAAAAAATTTTCATTCTCGGTAGTAAGCCGTGACTGGTGACGGCTTAATAGAATGGTAGGTCAAGTGTAATAGGCCAGGGCATAGAAGTCAAGAAACCTGGCCGAATGTCGCCAGGTTTCAAGAAGGCTAACGTTGCCGAATTATTTGTTTGGATTAACGTCTGCGTTTAACGCACCACACACTCAGCCGAGAGGATCGGTTGGCCGTTGATCTTGACCCGGTAAACATAGTTGCCAGGCTCGAGCGGCTGCTGGGCGCCGGCATCCCGCACGTAGACATCAAAGGTCTGCCCGGCTGCGTTGGTGAGAGTATTGCCGCTTGCCTCGATCAACTGGCCGTTACGGTACCATTCGTATTCGTACTGGGTGCCGACGGTTACGCCAGCGTAAGGCCAGATGGCGTACAGGGTCGTGAGTCCGTTGGCAAAGTCGTAGCCTGGCTCAAGCGGCTGCATGGAAGCGTAATCGAAATCGCGACTGAAAATGACCGGCCCATAGCTGGACTGAGGCTCGCGGCCCGGCGGCGCTTCGCTAGGCGGTGGGGCCAGGGTGTCTTGCTCGGAGGGAAGCTGCGCATCCGGCGGCAGCGTTTCGGTCGGTTCAGGTGTTGCCGTGGGGGGCGGCGCGGTCGGCGTGGCCGTATCCGGTGCGGTGACCGGCTCGGGCGGCGGGGTGCGCTCCGGCGGCGGCTCAGTCGCGCCGGAGACGTATTTATATACGACAATACCATGTCCGCCGGGACCGGTGCTGTCGGCCACAATTGTCAGCACATCGCCGGGCGCGCCGTCCGGGACAGTGAAGCTGCCCGTTTGCGCGGCTGATACCGGGAATTGGCTGGTCCAGCCGGTCGCAATGACGATAAAGATGCTATGCGACCAGGTCATACGGCAGGTCAGGCAATCCTCTGGCGGGTTGACGGTGTAAGCGAAGCCAACCTGGCCGCCCATCGAGCGGTCGCCGCCGGTCTGTTGGGCCGTACCCTGGCAACTGGCCGTCAGAGTCACCTCCTGGCCGGCTTTGAGGTAAGAGGGCGGCGGGCTCCAGGTGCAGGTAGTCGCCACCGAGCCCGAGGCGGAGCCGCCCTCGACACAACCCTGGTCGGTCCAGCTTCCGCTGGAGGCAAACGAACCATCCGCAATGGCAGCCTGGTGATCGAAATAACAGGGGCCATTTTCGGCGACTTCCTGGCTGGGGATGATGGCCTGCAACACCCAATCGCCGGCGGAAGCGGGGGTGCCGCTGGCCTCTGGCGCGGCGGTGAGGGTAGGGGACGGGGTCGGCGTGATCGGGGTCAACGGGTAATCATTCGAGCGGATACCCAGGCCGCCCACATCGATCATCACCGCGAGGACTGCATCGCCGCCCGACTGGCGGAGATTATCAATATTCCGGGCAATCTTGTCGCCGTAGGTCACGGTCAGGACTCCGGCCTCGATCTTTAACTGGTAATCATCCCAATTCTGAACCATACCGTTGAGGTAAAGGCGATTGAAGTCCCCGGAAGCAGTGTTGAATTTCAGGGCGGTCTGATACGCGCCAACGGGTTCGTGGGTAAACGCGCCGCGCACGACGCGATTCTGAACGTCGACGTCGGTAATCTCCACCTTAACCCGGGGGATGAACCACTCTACCAGCTTTGCGTTTCCGGACACAGCCACCGGTATTAACAACTCGGCCTGCGACAACACACACTGGTAGGTGATGCGGGGGTGGCCGCTGCCCCAACCGATTTCCGATAACCAACTGGCGTGGGCCAGGCAGATATCCCGGTCACCGATACGCTTGGTATAGAGTCCGGTTTTGGCATCATACTGTTTGGGGTCGAGCCGAGGTGAAGGATAATCGGGCATACCGTTGGCGCTGTGAATCTCTGCCCCAGAAGCGTCGAGGCCGGCAATCGTCTCCGAGGAGAAGACGCTGGCGTTGGTGAACAGGGCCACTCGATCAAAAAGATCGAGCGGATCGTGGCTGTTATTGAGGTACTCTTGCATCTCAGTCTCAAGCGGGCCGCGCCCCACGGCCTTGATGACGTTCTCATCAACCCAGGTTTCGTAGGCATCGCCCTTCAAGAAGCCCTCATTGGGGTTAGGATTGCGCAATTCGGGCGGCAGTTGGCTCCAGTCGAAAGCAAAAGCCGGATGGGAGTCGTTGCGCACGTGGGGCGGGCAGGCCATATCGGCCAGCAGGTGCATCGTTTCGCCCAAAGCCCGCCAGGCCTGGGCAAAGGCTTTGGACTTCTCGACCGGGTCGGTGCTTTCAAAAGCCCGGCGCATAGCCTCCATGCCCTTAGTCCAACTATACTCATTTTCACCCCATCCGGCGTGGGCCGTACCATTGATGGCCCAATCCCGAGCGTCGACTTCGGGATTCCGGCCGATCTCCGCTAGCGCCGCGGCGCCGACCGGATGGCCGGTGGCTACTAACATGGCGGCCAGGGCCTTGAAATAGTTGCCGGCCTCATCGAGATGGTCGGTCAGGTAGGGCGGTCGTCCCGTTTCGGCGTGGCGCGGGTCATAGAAGTGGCGGAAGGAGGCGTACAGTTCCGGCTCATCGGCCGAATAACCGCCCTCCGTTACCCACCAGCGAAAGGTCTCCATCTTGTTTTCTTCGGCGAGCTTTAACATTTCGGGCCTACCCAACAATTCGGGTTCGCCGGCAGCGGGACCTTGCACTTTCAATGTGTCATCGTTGAAATCGTACTTTGCCAGCAGCGGGTCAGATTTGGCCTGCTCGATGTACTTCTCCAGGGCCAGGGCATTGATGGTCCGGTGGGGTCCGCCCACGCGCCAGTCGCCGCGGGTAGCCTGGTTGCCATAAGCCAGACCCGATTGCGGCAACCAGAGCAAGCTCAGGAGCAGTCCTACAGCGACGATCAGGCCAACAACAACTGTTATCCAGCGACTTTTCATGCTCGTCTCTCCCGATTTTCTATAGCGACGACAGGTACCACTGCTCGCCCCACGGCTCAAAGATCACGCTAAAGGTGCGGCCATTTTCGCTCACTTCATACTCGGCCATGCCGTAGGTCGCGTGGACCAGCCGGCGAGTGGCCAGCAGATCGGCCACCCGGCTCAGCTCAGACTGGTGAGCCTGGAAAATAGAGTGGTAATCGGAGCGCATTGCCGGATGAGTCAGGTTGATGACGGTCTCCACGTCGCCGGCGCGAAAAGCAGTTTCAAGCCGGTTGACGCTGTTTTCCAACGCCTGGAGGGTCTGGGTGTCGACCTGCATCTCTGCCGGCGGGGGCGGCTGTAATAACGTCTCCAGGCCGGGGATGGTTCCGCCGCGCGCCCGGTAGACGACCACCCCGGCAACCACAACACAGAGGCATAGTCCAATCGCCGTCAGGCCGGTTAGCAGTGGACCAACCAGCCCAAAACGCCGGCGGGCTGATGGCGTAGGTGAGGAGTGCTGAACCGGGGTTCGAGCCGGCGCAATAGCGACCGGCCGGCCGCACCGGCCGCAGAATCGAGCATCAGGAGTAACGGGACTACCACACTGAGGGCAAAAGTTATTCATGGTACTTCGCTCCAACAGCTATGACCCAAATTTTATGCTGTTTTTACGATACCATGAATATACCGGATCTAGTAGTGACAAAAGTAACAAATTTCGATGAACTAAAGTACTTTGTAACTTTCCCGGAAGTCACATCCCTGCGGAAATATTAAGGTTACCGGAATTTGCGCCAAATCGCGCAAAAACCGGCTAACCGATACCGGCCAATTGCAACTCGCGCGCCCGGTGACAACTGACGTAATGATTGGGCGAGATTTCTTCCAATACGGGCGGTTCGGTCCGGCAGAGGTCGATCACGTGGGAACAGCGGGGATGGAAATAGCAGCCCGACGGCGGATTAGCCGGGCTGGGCACATCGCCTTCCAGGGGAATCATTTTAGCGCGGACGCGCGGGTCCGGCACCGGCACAGCCGACAGGAGCGCGGCCGTGTAGGGATGCTTGGGGGAATCGAACAACTCGGTGGTTGGCGCAATTTCGGCAATTTTGCCGACATACATCACCGCCACCCGATCGGTGATGTGTTTGACCACGCTCAGATCGTGGGCCACAAACAGGTAGGTAAGGTTAAGTTCCCGCTGCAACTTGAGCATCAGGTTGAGCACCTGGGCCTGTACCGACACATCCAGGGCCGAAACCGGCTCGTCGGCCACAATCAAACGGGGATTTAGGGCCAGGGCCCGGGCAATCACAATCCGCTGGCGCTGCCCGCCGCTAAAGGCGTGGGGAAAGCGCTGCATATATTCCGGCCGCAAACCCACTAACCGCAACAACTCGGCTACCCTTTCTGTACGCTCATGGCGGCTTTTGATACCTTCGACTACCAGCAACGGTTCGCCCACGATGTCGAGTAGGTTCATGCGGGGATTGAGTGAGGCAAAGGGGTCTTGAAAAATCATCTGCATTTCGCGGCGTAAGGCGCGCATATCACGGTTAGGCAGCGTGGCCACATCCACTACCTCACCCGAGGCTTTGCGAAACAAAATTTGACCATCGCTGGGGTCGATAGCTCGTAAAATACAGCGCGAGGTCGTAGTTTTGCCGCAGCCGCTCTCGCCGACCAACCCCAGAGTCTCGCCCTCATTGATGTAGAAATTAACGCCATCAACGGCGCGAACGAGGCCAACCACCTTTTTGAAGAAGCCCTTTTTAATGGGGAAATATTTTTTCAAATCTTTGACTTCTAAGAGGATGTTACCATTTTTTAATGATTTATCCACTGTTTCAAGACTCCTCGGCGGCGCTATGGTACAGGAAACAACTGACCTCTTGACGCTCATTGAGCGGCTGAACCACCGGCGTCCGTTGGTTACACACCCCGGCCATAAAATCTTCACAGCGGGGGTAGAAAGGACAACCAGCCGGACGGTTGAACGGGTGCGGAATTGAACCTTCGATTGTCGGCAAGACGGTGCGCGACGGCGTCTTGACCGTGGGAATGGATTTGAGCAAGGCTTTGGTGTAAGGATGTTGGGGGTTGTGAAAGATATCATCAACCGGTCCGGTTTCCATCACCCGGCCCAAATACATCACCACCACGAATTCGGCAATTTGGGCGATAACTCCCAAATCGTGGGTGATGAAGATGATGGCCATATTGTGTTCCTGCTGCAATTTGCGCAGCAAATTTAGCACCTGGGCCTGGGTGGTCACATCGATGGCCGTAGTTGGCTCATCGGCAATCAATAATTTGGGGTTACACGAGAGCGCCATCGCAATCATGGCCCGTTGGCGCAACCCACCACTGAGTTCCCAGGAGTAAGCGTCGATACGCTGGTCGGGATTGGGCACGCCGACCTCATGCAGCCGGGCGATGGCCAACTGCCGGGCTTCTTTTTTGCTGACCGGCTGGTGGAGCAGAATGGCCTCGATGATCTGATTGCCAATGGTGTGGACCGGGCTGAAGGCGGCCATCGGTTCCTGAGGGATCAAGGCAATTTCACTACCGCGGATCGCCCGCATTTTATGGCCGGTGGCATCCAGCTTCACCAAATCGATCAGTTCACTTTGACCGCCATTCTTTTGATGTTGGAAAAGAATTTCACCTTCAACAATCCGCCCCGGTTTCTCCACAATCCGCAGGACGGATTTGATGGTGACGCTTTTACCGCAGCCACTCTCACCAACGATACCAACAACCTGGCCAGGATTGACATCAAAACTGACGCCGTCAACGGCCTTAACCAGACCTTCGTCCAGACCGAAGTAAGTTTTTAGGTTTCGTACTGATAGAAGAGGAACTTGATCCATGAGTTACCTGTAAAAACAAGAATAATTGTGAACACCTGCACTGCGC
>CAYZHI010000009.1:0-21479 GCA_964477335.1 uncultured Caldilineaceae bacterium
GCTATCAAGCTACACCACTATATCTTGTGGTACCCACGAAAATTCCCAAAGAGCCCCTTATATTTCTGTGAAGCTTCGGAAATCGTAATGGGTTGTTCTACTAACTTCCCAAATTTCTCGGCAATAATTTGCTCTTTGGTTTTCATTTTCTGAGGATCGTTGTTTTCAGACACTAGCAGTTCTCCTGAAGGCAATCGAACTGCCTCAATTTTACCAGTCTGAATGAGTTGGGTCAACAGGTTTTCAGAAATGTCATACTTCCGGACGGCTTCTGAAAAAGGAAGATAAGTCGGAACTTCGAACTCCAGAGTTTGAACTGATGATTTGCCATTAGGCATAACTTGGGCCTCCTATTGTCTCACTTAGACCCGTACAAACAACAAAAGCCTCACCGAGTCCCGGTGGGGCTTTTAGGAATGGCCGGGAGTCGGCCATGAAAATGAAAACTACTAGTCGATTTTCAGTGATTTAGCTCTGTTTTTTTATCCGATTTAGCTTTGGTAGGCTCTTTTATTTTCAGTCAAATGCTCTACCAAACTCTAGATGCACACAAAAAGCCCTCGTCACTTGCTCCTGATTCGGGCAGAGGTTTTGGAGACCTCTTCCCTAAGAACCTGGCTTACCTCAGTGAAAACAGATTTGCCTTTCCGGTCAGCCCCTTGACCAAGAATTGCTAGCTACTATCCTCACCAAAAGCAAACCTTTGAGTAATTGAACTACTGCAACAACCAGCGACGAAAAACTTCCGCGTTTGCCATCACCCCAAATAAAAAACCCTGCCGGGTTTCGGCAGGGCAGCCTTAGCCACAAAACGGCCGTACTGAAATAAAAAAAGACCGAAACCCTGAAAGCCACCCGTCGGAATTGAACCGACAACCTGCTCATTACGAATGAGCTGCTGTGTTAATTTTTTAAACCAAAAAGCCCTACCAGGACCTAACCTGGTAGGGCTATTTTCATCATAGCGCTGGGTTGGCCTGGTAGAGCGCCCTTTTGCTAAATGACCAATAAGGGCGCAAGCATCTTAATAATAAGATGAGCCGTTGGGGACTCGAACCCCAGACCCACTGCTTAAAAGGCAGTTGCTCTACCGACTGAGCTAACGGCTCAAAGAGCTAACGACTCAAGAGGGAATATTAACACAGGGAAAAAACATTGTCAATAGCGGCAAAATTTTTTTAAGGTAGACGTTGACATGTTCTTAAGGAAATGTTATACTTACACGAAGTTAACATATAATATTGTTAAAATTGTTAAGTAAAAAGGCAGTGAATCGTGTCGAGTAATGATCTTTACCCGAAGGCGGCCACAAATTTTATCGACGCCTATGCTAATACCAATTATTTGCGCCCACTCAAGGGTAAAGAGATGGAACGTTTTTACGTGAGCCGTGGGTTTCACTCCGAACTCAAGGCGTTGATGGGTGAGCTTGAAGCGGGCGCCAGAACGTTGCCCCTTAACCACACCAAGTTTCTATTCGTGGGTCATACCGGTTGCGGCAAAAGTACCGAACTCTATCATCTGGCCAATATCATTGAATCCGGCGCCGACGGGCACGAATATTTGCACGACAATTTTCTGCCTATTCAATATTCGGTGAGTGAGGTTGTTGGGCTTTACAATATTGAGTTCGTTGATATCGCCTTGTCGATTATCTTGGGTATCTATCGCGAAATGGAACGATTGGGCCACGTTGTGGATGACTCACCGGCCCGCCGGGTGTATGACTGGCTTTATCAAGCGCAAGGCGGCCCTCAACCCGGCGCCTCCTTTGGCCGCGGCGGGGCCGACCTCAGCCTCAGTCTGGGCAGTCTCATCCGCTTAATCGATGTTCGCCTCAAGAGTGAAGGTGAAATTCGCGAGGGCATTCGGGCCCGGATTCGCAAATATGTACCTGAACTAATCAATCTGATCAACGAGGTCATTTACGAAGTTTCTTTTGTTACCAAGAAGAATATCCTGCTGATCATCGATGATCTGGACAAAATTCAACCGTTGGATGCGGCCCTCAATATCTTTCGGGAGCACGTTAAAAGTTTGGCTTCGTTCAATTGTTTTGCCATCTACACCGCCCCCATTTCTCTACTCTATGATCCGGCCTCCAAACATATTGGCCAGTTCCTGGAAGTCCATTACATGCCGATGTTCCGCGTCCGAACTAAAGAGGGTAAGCCCCAACTCCCCACCGATTCCCCGGACGTCGATACGCTGCGCGAGATTCTCTATCGCCGTGTTCACCCCAACCTGTTTGAGGAGCATGTTGCCGACCTGGCCATTGAGTTGACCGGCGGTATTTTGCGCGAGTTGATTCGGGTTATTCGGGGCTGCTGTGTCTATTGTGAAGAGTACGGGGTCAGCCGCATTACCAAGAATGTCCTTGAGTTTCAAAAGAATAAGCTCAAGAGTGAATATTATCGCATCCTGGATCACGATGATTACAAGTGGCTGCGGCGGGTTAAGCAAACCAAGAGTCGGGCCGATGTGAACATGCGCCATCTTGAGTCACTGTGTGTTTTATATTATCCCAACGGCAAGGGTTGGTTTGACGTTCATCCGGTGGTAACCGAATTGCTGGAAGAATGGCAAGAGGAACAGGCCGCAGCTACGTTTATCAGGATGGATAACCCTGGCGAGGAAATGGCATGATCCCTCCAGAGGCCGATGAGTTTACCTCACGGTTTCCCGATGAAATCCGCATGCTGCTGGCAATGCTCCGCATGAGCAACTTGGGCGGCTTAGCCGTTGCTGAGTGCGATGATCTTGATTTACGGGCCCGGTTGTTTGACTATTTCCGGCGGCGTCTGGAAACCGATAACGTCTATCTGTTCAGCTATGAGGTCAGTGTAAAAGATACCAATCTGGTACGTAGTTTGACCGAACTGACCGATCAGGCTCGCTTTAAGAATCTGGAGTTGACCGGCAAATATAAATCAATTGTTATCTTTGTTTACGGCACTGAAAAGTTTAACCCCGAGCAGCGCAATAAATTCATCACTTTGCTCAACTTTTTGCGTGATCGACTTACCCTGATTGCCCAACCCATTGTGTTGTGGGGCAGTTCCAGCTTTATGACTCAACTGGCCCGCAACGCCCCCGATTTTTGGAGTTGGAAAGGCCATTTTTTCAGTTTCACCACGCCTCACCCATTGGCAAAAATCATTCAAACGCCCGATATCGAAACGTCTCATCCCCACCACCATCTCCCCCCAATGCGGCGTTACTTGCGACGAGTGCTTGAAGACCCTGATTATACCGTTTGGAAAGACCTTTACCTGCCGCTCAAAGCAACCCGCTCTATCGATATCAGCCCCTTTTCACCCCGCCATACGTTAACCTATCAGGAACTACGCCAGTTGGCCCCCTTGTTTCCCTCCACTACGCCTGTTCCAGCTAATCAAACGATCTTCACCAAAGATGATGAAGGCGATAATTGTTATCTCATTGTCAGTGGTGAAGTTGAAATTTCCGTACCCGATGCGTTGGGCAACGACATTGTGGTGGCCAGATTGAGCCGCGGCGATTTTTTTGGCGAGATTTCTCTGTTGAAAAAAATTCCCAGAACCGCCACCGCCCGCACCACCAAACCCTCAAAATTTGTCGTCATCACCCCCGGTTCACTTAGCTTGATCAAACAAAAAGCCCCGGCCGTGCTGGAAACATTCTTGGAGATTGCCCAGCGCCGGCTGGAGGCGCGCCAGCAAACACCCGAAGAGATCGTGTCGCCGTTGCGCCGTTTTGCTATGGAAGGCTCCAGTCTGATCCGGCAGACCCCCGTGGATGCCCGCGAACTGATCGCCATGGATAGTCATACGGTAGTGCTGGGCGAAGCCGGCGCAGGTAAAACCACGGTCTTGCGCCGGTTAATGCTTGACACGGCCAACCAGGCCGAACACCGTCTCCGTCACACCAATGAACCAATCATTCTGCCCATTTTTCTCAAACTCAACGGCCTCATTCCCGGCAAAACAATGGAACAGTTGATCCTTGATCTCTTCAGTAGTTATGAGATTCAAGAAATTGAGACAGAGGCCGACGTGATCAGCCTGTTGAAAGGTGAAAATCCGGATGATCGACCCATCCAATCGATCCTGTTCTTATTTGATGGTCTGAATGAAATACCGGCCCAAGAAAAACTCCGGGCCGAGTTGAATCGTTTCATCAAGGACAATTTCCAGCATCAGTTCGTGTTATCGTGCCGGATCCAGGATTATACCGCCCTGCAGGGGTTCCGGACCGTTATGTTGCAGCGCCTCGCCGGGGAGGACATTGAAGCCTTCCTGGTCAATTACCTGCGGGCCGAAAAGGGCCGCAAGATTGCCCGGGAGATTTACAGCGATCCCCAACTTGAGGACCTGGCGCAGTCGCCCCTGGCGCTCTATATGTTTGCCCAAATTGCCAAACGTAGCGACGAAGCTTTGCCCAAGAATCGCGGCTTACTTTTTGAAGTTTTTACCAATGAACTGCTGGAACGAACCGACAGTGAGTGGTGGAAAATCTTCGGTCGTTCCAAATCAGCCGCCCCATTTCCACTGCGCCGGAACGCCCTCAGTAAATTGGGGCAGGCGATGCAGGAAGAAGAAGCCTGGACTTTCCCCCGCAAACGCTGGATCGATATCATCTCCAGAGAGTTGGTGGCTTACCGCAAGCAGGCCAAGCCGGGCGAAACGGCTGAACTGCAATACATCACCCCGGAAGATATTCACGAAGAGATCAAACACAGCGGTCTGGTGCGCTACACCGGCGATCGCGCCAAGATCGAATTTGCCCATCACACGTATCAAGAGTTTTTTGCGGCGCTGGCCCTGCGCGAGGGTGGCATGGATGTTGAGCCTTACCTGCAAACCGCTGAGGCTCGACGCCGTTGGCACGGCACTATTGTACTGCTGTACGGCATTGCTTACCACAAAGCCGAGCTTTTCTCGAAAATTTTGGGCCCCGTCAGCGACTACTCCCGCATCTGGCTGGCCGCTCAATGTCTGGCCAACTCTGGCGAAGATATTGCCACCACCCTCAATAGACTTGAGCAGGAGTTGCCTGCGCCGCAGCACTTCGCCCTCCTGTTCAGTGTTGGCTTGGCCTGTCGCCAGCTAGGTCGATATCCGGAGGCGCTCACCTATTTACATATGGCGGTAGAAGAAAACCCTGCTTCCGCCGAAGTACAGTACGAACTTGGCTCTCTCTATCGTCAGGTTGACCAGTTTGAGCGGGCCATTGTGCACCTGGAAGAAGCTATCCGGTTGCGCTCCGATTTTGTGGATGTTTATAACCAGCTTGGGTTGACTTACTATGACCAGGGTAAATATGTTGAAGCCTTAACCGTGTTTAAGGCTACCACCCAGCTTGAGCCGCTCAATGCCCACCACTATTATAACTTGGGTACGGTTCAGAAACTATTACGGGATTACGAAGCGGCCCGCGCCTCATTTCGGGAAGCCCTCAGACTTAAGTCGAATTACTCTGAGGCCAAAGCCCAACTGGATATCCTGGAGAAGGCCCTGTCTACCGGGGTGATTCAGGTGCTGGAAAAGATTCCGATTCTGAGCAAGATGACCCTGGAGCAGAGCGTCTTGCTGGCTAATCGGATTCGAGTGGTCGACTACCAGCCGGGCCAGATTGTGTTCCATATGGGTGAAATGGGCGACACTTTTTACATTATTGAGGTTGGCGAGGTCGAAGTTTTGGCGCCGGATATGGGTGACCACAATGTGGGCGTTATCAACCGGCTAGGCCCCGGTAATTTCTTCGGTGAGATTGCGCTATTGCGATCGGTGCCCCGTACCGCCACCATTCGCGCCACCAAACCCTCGCGTCTGCTGGCCATTAGCCGCGATGATTTTGATGCCGTCGTTCAAAAATATCCTTCCATTGCTCATCGCCTGGCCGAAACTTCCAGCCTGCGCCTGTTACGCGACCGCCAGATTGGCCGCCGGGTCGACCTGGATCGCTATTATGACCCCAGTTACATTGCCGAACTGACCCAGCAAAATCGGGTGACGGTAGTAATGGGCGATATTCATGGCTCAACCTTCCTGACCAACGCCATTGGGCCGGAGCTGATGGTCGCCTTTCTGGATGAATATTTGCTGCGCATGTCGACCATCATCGTTCAGGCTGGTGGAGCGATGGACAAGAGCCTGGGCGACAGTGTGATGGGTGTTTTTGGCCACACCAACGACTACCCGGACGAAGACAAAAGCCTGCCGGTCAAGTCGGCTTTGCTGGCGGCGCTGAAAATGCGTGAAGCCTACCTGACCTTACGTGACAAATGGACGCGGCAAAGCCCGGTATTTGCCCAAACCGGTATGGGGATTGGTATCAGTACTGGCCCGGTCAAAACCGGTACGGTTGGCCCGGAAGCCACCATGGTCGGTCCGGCCGTCAATATGTCCAGTAAATTAAGTAAAATGGCCATCAAAGGCCGCACGGAAAGCGAGATTTATATCGATGGTCCAACTCGTCAACTGGCCGGTGATGCTTTTATCACCGAACCTTTGGATGTTGAATATACCAAAAGGAAGGTTGGCGTTGAGTTGGAAGCCTATCGAGTCGGCCAACACCGTTAAAATTGAGGGATGGCCCGACGATTGCCTATGGAACAACGTCTTGACCGTATTTTAGAGCAACTGGGGCAGTTTTTACCCAACGATGTCGCTGACATCATGTTGGTCAGGCAGGGGATTGTACGCTCGGTTCACTGGCGTGGCTATGAAAAATTTGGCCTGGAACGATCAATTGAGTTGGTCACCTATAATTTGACTGACACGGCCAACTTTCGCCTGATCAAGGAAACAGGCCGTCCCCTGGCTATTCCAAACGTGGAAGAGTATAGCCAGTGGGTGGCCCGGCCTGGCTTGGATTGGATCAAATCCCAGGCCAGCGCGCCGATTCGGATTGGCGACCAGATTATCGGTTTTTTGAATATTAACAGCAGCCAACCCGGTGTTTACACCCAGCAAGAAGCCGAACGACTGCAGCTCTTCGCTGATCAAACTGCCGCCGCCCTGGAAAATATTCACCTGCGTGAGCAGACTCACCGCGTGGTCCTGGAGCGCCAAAAAACTGAGCGAACGCTCCAAGAAACCTTGCTGCTGATTGAACGGGCCAAGCGGGAATGGGAAACGACCGTTGATTCGCTCTCCCAATTGATCTGCCTGCTTGACGAGGAGGGGCGCGTGGTGCGCGGCAATCGTACGGTGGCCCGCTGGGGCCTGGCTCAGGTTACCCAGGTTAAAGGTAAACATTTTCACGAGTTGTTGCACCCCGGTTGCAACGACCTTGATTGTTATTTGACCACATGTTGGGAGCAGGCTTGGCTCAAGCTGAAGCAGGGTCAATCGGTTGAGTGTGAGGCCGAGGACAAAATCCTCAACCGCTATTTACACCTGCAACTCCGGCCGATTGCGGCCTCGCCAGATGAACAAATGATCAATTTTGCCGTGGTGGTGATTAATGATATCACCAACCGTAAACGTACTGAAGCTGAGCTACGCCTCACTCAGGCCCGGAATCAGGCTTTGCTCAATGCTATTCCTGATTTGATGTTTCGAGTTAACCAGGAAGGTACATTCCTGGACCTCCTGCCGGCTAAAGATGTTCTCCTCCCGTTGACTCCAGAGTTTTTGGGGAAAAAATTGAAGGAGGTGTTTCCACCTAAAGGAGCGGAAGAAGCCGCCTACTATATCAGACAAGCGCTGCAAACTTGTGAAACCCAGGTGTTTGAATACCAATTGCTGGTGGAACATCAACTGCGAGATTACGAATTCCGGCTGGTGGCCAGCGGGCAGGATGAAGTGTTGGCGATTGTGCGCGACATTACCCAGCGCAAACAGTCCGAAGCCGAACTCAAACAATACCGGGCTCATCTGGAAGAGGTGATTGAAGAGCGCTCGGTGTTATTATTGCGGGCCAATGAACAGCTTAAGCAAGAGATTGAGGAACGGAAACAGGTTGAGGAAGAGCTGCGGCGGCGCAACCGGGAGTTGGCCTTGCTCAATCATATTGTGGTTGGGTCATCTGCCCAGTTAGGGCTGGACACAATCCTGGAGACAACCTGCCGGGAATTGGCTTTAACGATCAATTTACCTCTCACCCGGGCCATTTTGCTGAACAAAACGAAAAGCGGAGGCAGGATTGTGGCCCAATACCGGGCCAATGGTCAAGCCAAAATAGATTTACCCGAAACGATCAGCGTTGAGGAAGATCCTGCTCATCAATTTCTCCTTCAGTGTCAGCAGGCGCTGGTGGTGGACAATGTCAGGGTGCATGCCGATCCGGCCCTGGAGCCGATCTACCAGATGCTGCTGTCGCAGGGAATCGCGTCGTTATTGATGCTGCCCCTTATCATTGAGACCGAGGTGGTTGGTAGTTTAAGCCTGATGGCGTTCGTACCGCATCACTTCTCGCAAGAAGAAATTAGCCTGGCTCAAGTAGTGGCCAACCAGGTCAGCGATGTCCTGGCGCAAACCTGCTCAATTTAGCCCTCGCACCAAAGTGGCCGCCGGGAAGCTAATCTTCTGCCGGTGTTAACTGCCACTCAGCCGCATTCCAGGTGATCGTATCATAGGGGTTGGGTACCACCCCCTGCAACCTCACATTGACCGCGTACAGATCGGGCAGGACCAGCAGCGGAATTTGGGGCATGTCTTCGTAAAGGATAATGGCCAATTCGCATAGCAAGGCCCGGCGCCGATTGTTTGGTAAAGGCGTATGTAACGCATCAAAAATTTTTACCAGCTCCGGATTGCGATACCGGCTCACGTTCAATCCGGCCTGGGGGTTGGTTCGGGTTGGAATGCTGCGGGGATCATAATAGTCGGTCAAGTAGATGGTCGGGTCGATGCCAAAATAACCGTCGTCCCAGAAATCCAGATCAAAATTGCCGTGCAGTTCGATACCGTTGTTATCCCAGGTATCCCACAGTTTACTGCCCTCCACCACTTGGCGCTGCAGGTCGACGCCAACATCGGCCAGCATTTCTTCGATGAGTTGGTGCGCCAACTCCAGCCGATCCCCAAATTCAAGGTAACTGTAGCTGGTGAGCGCCAGCGGAGCGCCATCCTCAACCGTGCCGCAACCCTGGCAAGTTCTAAAAACATCATCGGGCGTGGTAAATTTCCAGCCGGCTTCATCGAGCAAGGCCGCCGCCAGTCCCGGATTGAATTCGGGCGGCGGCAGATTGCAGTCGAACTGGAATAGTTCGGTGTTGACCGGGCTGCCGCGGCCCTCAAAAACCTCGTTATTCAACCGGCCCGCGTCGATGGCGTAGCGGATGGCCTCTCGTATCTGCGGGTCAGCCAGAATAGGATGCGGTCGGGCCGGATCACCCTCACCGGGTTGGCTAAGATTCGGCACCAGCCGCAAAACAAAATTGCCCGGCCGGGCCGGCATAATATTGACCGTGCCGCTGTTTTCCATTTGGATTAGCGCCGGCCCTTCGGGCCACAGATCGAGGTGGGCGTTACCGCGGGCCAGGTTGCGGCCGCGAAACTCCGGGTCGGACTGGATGGCCAGCACCAGTTGCGGGGCCAGCGGCCGCTCCGGGATGTAGTAATTGGGATTAGGTTCAAAGGTCAGGCGAACGCCGGGGATCCATTGGGCCAGCACAAACGGACCGGTGCTGACCGGCTCCAGATTGCAGTCCCAAAACAGCATCTCATCGGTTGGGCCGCAGTGATGGGCCGGCAACACCCCGGCACCCGGCCCGCCAAATTGCAGCAGGTAGTTGGGATAGAATTCACGGTAGCGCACAATGGCCGTGAAAGGGTCTGGCGTTTCGATATCCTCGATCAGATCAAAACCGGGCGCCCAGATGCCGCTATCCCGCAATGCAGCCCAGGTAAAATGGACGTCGGCGGAGCTGAACGGCTCCCCGTCGCTCCAGCGCACCTCGGGACGCACGTGCCAGGTCACGGTCAAGCCATCCTCGCTCAAGCCCCCGTTGGCCAGCGTTGGTAACTCGGCCGCCAGCTCCGGATAATAGTTTCCATCCGGACCAAGTTCGGCCAGGCCGCTGTAGACCAATTCACCGGCCAGCCGTTCATAGCCGGTATCGTTGAGGTAGGCATTAAAGCTGGGCGGGTCGATGGGAATCGACACGATGACGGCTTCTTCCACCACGTCTACGGCCAGCGCCAGCGGCGGTAGGGTCGGCGTCGGCGAGGGAGTTGGATCCGGCGCCGCGGCTGAATTGATGGGCCCACAGGCCGTCAGGCCGGCCAGCAAACTGAGTATGCCGGCCAGCAGCCAGCCGGGTTTGAAGCTTCTGTTAAGCGAGATGGTCGGTTGAAGTTGCGATTGCATACCGACATTGTAATGTGGGCCGCGTTGAGCGCCAAATCAGTCGCCCCGGTTAGTGAAATGAGCTACTCTCAATAGATCGACCTTGACCTCGTGGGCAACCTGCCCTAAAATAGCAATAGGCTGGCAGATGGCAGCTGGTTTTGGTTCAGAGAGGAGCAGAACCAGAATCCTGAGCTCATCTGCCATTCAAAGAAATTATGCAAACCGAAAGTTTTTTGGAGGAGCGCGCCAATGTCTGCCGGAGATGAAGCCTTTAAAGCCGAAAAGTTATTGTTATTCACTTTCAAGGGTCGAGTAACCGTATTCTTTTTAGATGGTTATACCGTAGACGGTGAATTGATCAAGCAGGATCTGCTCAATATTTACTTGCTCGTTGATAACGAACCCAGAATGATTTCGCGTAGCCAGATTCGTTACATCGCCGGGGTTCCTGGTCAGGCGATAGTACCCGACATATCCTCGCAACAGGCTTTTCCCGGGCCAGAGGCAATTAAGGTTGACCTGATCGATAGGGATACCCCTTTTGACACGGCCGCTATGGCTGCGCCGCGACCTGCCGCCGCTGAATTTGATTTCGATCAGGTGGACTTCACTGAGCAGACAGGTGTTGAGGCAGTTTCGGCGATGATCGACGCGGTAGAGGATCAGGCAGTGCCGGAAACTATCGAAGAATTGGCTTCCCTGGCCAATGTAACGCCCGATCAATTGGAAGATACCGGTGTAACCTTTGTTCTGCCCGACTCGGCTGGGTTGGTAGGTGAGATAATCCACCAACCTGCCGCCGGTGAGGGGGACGATGCCACGGTGATACTTGGCCGGGAGGCAGAAGCAGAGGATGAAGATGATGTTACCGCCGTTATCCCGCCCGAACTGGAGCAGGCCATAACCGTCCGGCTGATCTGTCAGGGTGGGCCTCACGCCGGTGAACAATTTGAGTTCACGAGTGAACTCATCACCCTGGGCCGGGCCCGCGATAATGATGTTCCCCTATACCTTGATAAGGAAATATCTCGCCGCCATGCCGTTATCAGGCTAGAGAATGGCCAGTTTGTAATTCAAGATCAAAACAGCCTCAATGGCACTTACGTCAATAATGAGCGAGTTGATGCCCCGCGTCCGCTGCATGACGGCGATGTCATTTTTATTGGGGTGTCAGACCTGGTTTATCAGCAAAAATAGCCGGTTATCAAAACTGAATTCGTGTCCGTTCCGAGCCGGCATCTGATTGCCGGCTCTTTTTTTGTCCTCCGGACGTTGAATTTAAGCTTAACTTCTCTCGAAATTGGTTTCTTGGAAAGTGATTTGCGGAGTGTTGTCGCCTCGGCCCGACCCGCTCTCCGTATTAGTACTGATAAATGAATGGTGGTTTTTATGGAGAAAATATCAGTACTGTTATCGTTGATAGAGTCTCGACCAGATGTTAAAGTGGTAGAGCGACAACCTTAAGAGGGTTGGGCGTTTACAATAGATCGTACTTTTAAAACTTTGAACTGCGTTACGGGTCGTTTGACAGCGCGTGCCGTCGTGAAACGTGGAGCGTAGAACCAGAAGAGAACCTTCGCACTCTCCGCTTCCCGCTCTCCACTCAACGGGAAAAGCCGTCCAACGTCCCCTGTTGCTGTTTTGTTTGAGGCGGCGCTCGCAGGGGACGTTTTTGTTTGCAAAAAGCAGGTGTTTGCGGCGTGAGAGATGATTACAGGATCCACCCCCATACACTGAGGGGACGCAGTCCACCTCAACAAAATTGTGAATTGTCAATTGCCACAGGTGGTGAGTGAATTAATCATCAATCAGCCAGTCAATTAAAAGATATTCAAGCACTAATTCAGGAGGCATGAAAATGCACAAAACAATAACTGTAAAATGGTTAATTATGATGACGGCTCTGCTGCTGCTGGCTCTGTT
This sequence comes from uncultured Caldilineaceae bacterium, assembly GCA_964477335.1. Classification (GTDB taxonomy): domain Bacteria; phylum Chloroflexota; class Anaerolineae; order 4572-78; family J111; genus CAYNLK01. The sequence continues at coordinate 12,205 of CAYZHI010000009.1, forward strand.
GCCGTTCGGGGTGGTCTTTGCCCAGGAAGAGGGCTCGATTACCGTTAACGCCTGCACCGATCAAAACGCTGATGGTGACTGCGACGACCCCGAGGACGGTCCGGCCCCGGCCGACGTGGAAGCTTGCCTGGACAGCGAGGCCGCCTGCCAGCCCGTGCCGGCCACCTTCACCGGTCTGGCCGCCGGTAGTTACACGCCCTTTTTACGCTTTGTCGGCGCCAGCCAGGGCCACTACCCGACCACACCCCGCACCCCCATCGACCTGGAGCAGGCTGAACAGGCCGAAGTTACGTTGGGCGCGGTCTATCCCGTCCATCCCAAAGGCGTGGCTGTGCATGAACAACTCAACCGGGTCTACGTGGCTTTCCAGGGTCCTGTCATCGAGGGCGAAGTCTCAACCGCCCAACTCACCACCAAACCCTATCCCTTTGTAGCCGTGATCGATGGTGAAACGGATGAAGTCTTGCAAACCATCCCTGGCGGCGAGGACGGCATTGGTCGCGAACCCTGGGGTGTGGCTATCTCCGGTGACTATGTATATGTCGGTTCTTTCCGGGAAGGTCGGGTCTCTGTCATCGATGCCATAAGCAACACGGTCATTGCCACCATCGAACCGGCCGGGACCTTTATGCCCACTTCTCCGGCCGTCAACCCTGTCTCCGGCAATGTCCATTTTCCCGACATTGGGGATGGCCGGCTCATTATGATCAATGGTACAACGCTTGAGGCTGAACCGGTCATTGCCAACCAGTTTGGCAACGGCCCGTTTGAAGTTGTAGTTGCCGACGCCCTGGACGGTTACAACTTTGTGACCATGCGCAACGCCGTTAGCCCCGGCCCCTACCAGTTCAGAAAGCTGAACAGCGTTGAACCTTTGGGCCTCGAGCCGCAGAACATCCTGTTCAACGGTATTGACGGGCCGCTGACGACCGGTATTCCCCACGCCATCGGTCTGTGGCAAGAGGCGGGTATGGCTGAGCCGCGGTTCTTTATTACCTACGCCCAGGATCCGCGTAATGATGCCACGCCGCCTGATTTCGACAATCCCAACCGGTTGCTGGTTTACAGCTTTCCGGTGGTTGACCCCAAAAACGTGCTGCTGCGCAATGTCGATGTTGAAGTGGGCGATTATGCCGAAGTTGGTTTGATCCACAATCCGCTGGCCGGTCACATGCTGGGCACTTACGCCGGCTTTGCCTATGTTGACCATGACGGCGACGTGGCGGCCTGCGCCAGCCCGGAACGGGGCGGCACCTATGCCACGGATTTTGACGGCAATGTGCTGGCCGGCGAGACAGCCGCGAGTTGGCGCTTGCCCCAAATCGTGGTAGGCAATCCGCCCCTGGTGAGCGACGGCCTGGATTGGAAAAATCCCTTTGAAATTGCCGTTAACCCCAACAATGGCAAGGTTTACGTAACCGATCGCTGCTGGAATGACTTTCCCGAGGGCGGCCAACCCGGCGGTGGGGCGGTGCTCATTTTTGTCGATAGCGGTGAAGAACCGGAACCAACTCCGACCCCGACTCTGACCCCAACGCCAACCCTAACTCCGACCGTAACCGTTACCCCAACCGCAACCATAACGCCGACAACGACCCCAACCACAACCACAACGCCGACTCCTCGCCAGATCGTCTTGACCTTCGACGGTCCGGCTGAGGTTGATACCGGCGAGACCTTCAGCGTCGATGTGGTGGCTCAGGATGTGCCGGCGCCCGGTCTGTATGGCGTTCAGTTTGAGGTCAATTTTGATCCGGCGCTCATCTCAGTTGCTAATTTGCAGCCTAACCCCAGCTTTGAGTTCGTGGCCATCCAGCAGGTCGACAACGGGGCCGGCAAAATCACCTTTGTGGCCAGTCGTCAGGGCGCTGTACCCGGCCTGAGCGGCGACGTTGTTCTGCTCACCTTTGAGGCCACCGCGGCCGATACCACCGGTATGAATACCTTTAGCTTTGAAGATGAAAAAATCGGCGACTCAACCGCCGCTGCTTTTGATATCATCCCTGAAAGTTATGTGGTGACCATCGGTGAGCCGGCTACCCCTGAGCCGACCGAAACGCCGACGCCTGAACCGACCGAAACGCCGACGCCCGAACCCACCGGCGAACCAACCGAAACGCCGACACCTGAACCCACCGGCGAGCCGACGGAAACGCCGACTCCTGAACCCACTGAGCCGATTGTCGTGATCATCCTGGGGCAGGTTATTCTGCCGGGGCGGGCCGGTAATGACTGGTCAGACGCTACGGTCACGGTGCAGAATGGCGGCGAGACCGGCACGACCGATGCCGGCGGCAATTTCATGCTGGCTGATGTTCCGCCAGGGCCGAAGGATGCCATTTCCGCCGACGCAGCCGGTTATCTGTCAGCCGTCTGTACCGACCCAACCATTGTGGCGCCCGTCACTGCGCTGGATCCCATCTCTCTGCTGAGCGGTGATATCAACGATGACGATGTGGTTGACATCGACGATGCCACGGAAATCGGCGTCAACTTCGGTTTGGTGGGACCAGACATCCCGGCCGATATCAATCGCGATCAGGAAGTCGATATCTTCGACATCATCTTGCTCAGCGTAAATTATCTCCAGGCCGGTCCGCAGCCGTGGGATTGTTTGGCTGAGTAATCCCAACCAGTTCGATTGAAGTCGAGCCTCGCAGTCTTGATTGGCTGTGAGGCTTTTTTTATCAGTTAGGCTAGTTGACATAATTGACTTGTCCTCAACTTTATGGTAAGCTAATCATGGCTCTGGTTGTATTGTTTGGGGGGTATACCCCTATATCTTGTAGGGGAGCCCTGTTTTCTCTCCGGATATGGAGGGTGACAATGAGATTAACATACAAATCGTCAAAGTTGACCTACAAGACCCTGTTTGGTTATAGCCTGGTGGTCATCACCTTGCTGGTAGTGGCCGTACCGGTCTTTGCCAACAGCGTCTCCGGGCAAAGGCTACTCGATTTTTCTTTTGAGTCCGACTCCGGTCAATCTCCTCAGCATGCCCGGATTTTGACCCAGGGGGTCAATCTGAACCATCTCAATCCGGGTGAAGAAGAGTGGTACCTCTACAGTCGTGATTCCTTTGATTCGCCCGACCTGGCCTGGATTTCGCTGGCCATGCGCTACGAAAGCGAGGCCGTTCTCGATGCCCAGTATGTCAATTTTGAAGTGCTGGCTGAACAGCAAACCGGCCCTGCATCTGTTGGCTCTGCGCCCCAGCAAGAGGTGTTGGGGGTTGGCCTGCGTTCACCCCTGCAAACCTCGGCCAATACGGTCGAACATTTCTGGACTGGCCCTGTAGCCGACCACGAAATTTACTATGTCCGGGTCTTTAATAACTCCCCCTTTGGCCTCGAATATAGTCTGGAAGCTAAAAAGGAGCAGCCGGCCGTCTCCGGAGCGACTCCGGCCAGTTTTGGCGCGGCTATTGGCAGCGCCGAAACTCTCAATAGCCGGCAGCTGGCCTGGACTCTGACCGCCCAGGCGGTTGAGCATATGCCGGCCGACCAGGCCGCCATCTGGATGCAGGCAGCCCAGAAAGTCGGTTGGATTGTGACCGCCGGTACATCGACGACTGAGCTGCCAAACCCTGGTGAGGCTGATCCCCTGACCTTGTGGAATTTAACCGCCCAGGCCATCGAGGGTCAGACCGCCGAAAGCGCAGCTCGCTGGCTCATCCAGGCCGATGCAATGGGCTGGTTGGCTATTCCGCTGCATACCCTCAAAAACCCTAACCCGCCGGAGAGCCGCGGCGATAGCGGCGGTGGTGGCGATGGCGGCGACTCGCCGCCGCCGGCGGAGCCAATCCCCCCAGAGGAGTTCTATACCCCGGTTAACATTTATCCCAATAATCCGCTGGAGCTCGATTTGACCCACGTCAACAGCGGCCGTTTAGGGCCTTATGGCGAGCACTGGTATGCCTTCGTCCGGGATGATCTGGATGAATCATTAATTGAGGATATGGAGATGACCATGTTCTTCACTCCCCGCACCGGTTTTACCAGCAACCGGATCAATTTTGAGCTGTTCCCGGCCAGCCAGTATCACATTTGGGAACGGGGCGATGCCGATTATATGGAGAGCTTTGGGGTTGGGATGTGGGTTTCTCGAGATGAAGATCCCGCTACCGGCGAGCGACTCTGGTCCGGCAGTCTGGTCGATGGCGACCGCTACCTGGTCAAGGTGAAGAATGGTACGCCTGACGTGGTCGATTATTATCTGTTCCCCGGTGATATTGAGAATGCCGAACTGGGCAACCCCACCTTGCATTCTGACAATGGTCTGGCCGGGCGAATTCCGTACACTCCTGCGCCGCCCACCCGGCCGGGTCTACCGCCGGAACCGGGAGCAGGTCCGCCCGAGGCTATTCCGCTGAATGTTGGCCTGACTACCGGCCAGCTTAAACCCGGTGAGGAACGCTGGTATAGTTTTTCATTTTTTGATCCCCAGGGCAAAGCTATCGAGCACGATTTCAAGATTTTCATGACCAATACCCCTCTGGATGATACCCGGGCTCGCCACGCTGATTTTGCTATCTATCCCGGCAGTCAACTGCAGATCTGGACCCGCGGCAGCGTGGATAAACTCACCCCTTTGGGCGCCAGCGCCCCCTCACCCTACAAACTCGACAACGTCAAGAGCTTGCAGGTGCTCTGGGATGGCCAACTATTGTCGGACCATCTTTACTATATCAAAGTCTATAACCACGATATTGGGCCGCTGGAGTACGAGTTTGAGTTGCAAGGCGGCCCGTAGAGCCAGCGACTCTTCGTTATGAACGCTGTGTAACCCCTGCCATTTGGTTCAGCAGGGGTTCTTTTTTCTCTGGCGAGGCTGATCCAAATTTGTCAGCCGCCGGGTAATCGAGGATAATTTATTTCTAAAAAGGAGTCGTCAATGGAACTGGCCCAGATCATCAAAATTGCCCGGGGTGATGAGCCGGCCGAACTCTTGCTCAAGAATTGTAACGTCATCAATGTATTTACGGCTGAAATCATCCCGACCAATATTGCCATTTCTGATTCCCGGATTGTGGGTTTGGGAGATTACGAAGCGGAAACAACCATTGATTTAGGGGGACGCTATGTGGCGCCCGGCTTTATCGATAGTCACGTGCATATCGAAAGCGCCATGGTGCCGCCGCCTGAGTTTGCCCGGGCGGTAGTGCCCCGCGGCACCACTACCGTAGTCACCGACCCCCACGAGATTGCCAACGTCTTGGGCCTGGAGGGTATCCGCTTTATGTTGGAAATGGCCAAGTATAATCCCCTCAGCGTCTACGTGAATGCCCCCAGTTGCGTGCCCAGTACCCATATGGAAACCACCGGCGCTTCGTTGGAATGGTACGACCTGGAGCCGCTTCTGCAGGAGGAGTACGTTATTGGGTTGGCCGAGGTGATGAATTTTCCCGGCGTGGTGGCCGGCGACGAGAGCACCCTCAACAAGATTCGTTCCTTCCGCAAGCAGGTTAAAGATGGTCACTGTCCCGGCTTGACCGGCAAGGGGTTGAATGCCTACGTTAATGCCAGTATCGGCAGCGATCACGAATCTACGACCGTGGCCGAGGCGCTTGAAAAGTTGCGGCTGGGCATGTACATCTTTTTGCGTGAAGCCACCAATGCCCACAACTTACAGTCCCTTCTGCCGCTGGTTACGGCCGATACTGCCCGCCGCATCTGCTTCTGCACCGACGATCGCCAGCCGGCCGACCTGTTGGAACAAGGGCATATTGACTTCATGATTCGGCTGGCCATAGCCGAAGGTATTCCTCCAATCACCGCCATCCGGATGGCTACCCTCAATCCCTCCGAGTATTTCCACCTGCACGACCGGGGGGCAGTTGCACCGGGGCGTCACGCCGATTTGGTCGTTTTCTCAGATTTGCAGGCGCCGGTAGCCGAACTGGTTTTTCGGGGCGGCAAGTTGGTGGCCCAGGATGGGGTTGTCTTACCCTGGGAACGGCCGGTTCGCCGCAGCGTTCTGCGCAGCTCGATGAACGTGGATTGGGGCAAAGTCGACTTTGGCATGGCAGCCAATGGCCGGCAAGTCCGGGTTATCGGCGCTATTCCCGATCAACTTATCACCAACCATCTCATTAAAGAGGCGCCGCAGGCTAACGGCCAGCTGGTGACTGATACCGGGCGTGATTTGTTAAAAATCGCTGTCATCGAGCGCCATCTGGCTACCGGCCGGATGGGCAAAGGGCTGGTGCACGGCTTTGGCTTGAAACAGGGCGCCATCGCCAGCACCGTGGCCCACGATCATCACAATATCGTGGTGGTTGGCGTCGATGACCGGAGTATGCTCATGGCCGTCCATGCGGTTGCCGAGATGAAGGGCGGCATGGCCGCGGTTGATGGCCAGACCATTCTGGCCCAACTACCGCTCCCCATCGCCGGTTTGATGAGCGACCAACCCATCGAATGGGTCCGGGATCAGATGGCGGCGCTGCTGCGAGCAGCCCACCAATTGGGGTCGCCCCTGCACGATCCATTTATGGCGATGAGTTTTCAGGCCTTGCCGGTCATTCCATCGCTCAAACTCACCGATCACGGGCTGGTTGATGTCGATAAGTTTGAACTGGTCTCGCTGTTTGTCTGAATTTTTTGGCACCGGCACTTCTTGAAGTGCCGGTCACCTTATCTGCCTAAAACTTTGGATGCATCCCGGCAGAAGGGGTGCGTCCAAAATTTTTGGAAAGCACCGGGGGGAATTGGGGGGGCACCCCCACACTCTCCGGTCCGCCTAATAAGTCGGACACGCCCCGGCAAAAGTTCTGATTTGACAAAAAAAGACGTTGGTGATAAATTTTACAATTACAATAGGTTTATTCATCCTATCATCCCACCATTTTTCGGTTAAAACTCTTCGCTCAGCACTCCGGTAGCTCTGTCATTTCAAGTTTGGGTATCAAGGACGATGCCGTTAATGTTCAAGCGCAGCCCATCTTTAGTTCAACAAGTTAAAGCCCATTTAAAGCAGCGAATTATCAGAGTTGAGTTCCAGGATGGTCGCATTCCTCCCGAAGCTGAACTGGCCGCCGAAATGGGAGTTAGCCGGAACACTATCCGTGACGCCCTGAGCCAACTTGAAACGGAAGGGGTCATTTATCGGCGGCAGGGGGCCGGCACGTTTGTCAACCAGGCCGGTTTACTGGTAAAAACCCGCCTGGACGAGATTATCCCCTATGAAACCATGATTCGCGAGCATGGCTTCAAGCCGACCGTGCGTTTGGTTGGCGTCGATGAGATCACCGCCGATCCGAAATTGGCCGCCAACCTGAATTTACCCCTTGAAGCCAGGTTAATTGTTGCCCAGAAGCTATTCCTGGCCGACGAAAGACCCGTAATTTTCAGTTGCACTTACATTCCTATCGACCTCATCAAGCAACCTTACGATGTAGAAGATCTCCGTGCGCCCGTTTATCAGTTTTTGTCACAATTTTGCCAGCAGGAGTTTGGCTATTACATTAGCGAGATTGTGCCGGTGATGGCGCCCGAGTGGTTGGTCGAGCGGTTAATCCTGCCGCCGGAAAAGCAGGTCTTGATATCATTTGAAGAGCTCGGTCACAATCAAGACGGTGAACCTGTTGTGATGGCCTATTCTTACTTCCGGGATGATCTTATCCGGTTGCGCTTGGTTCGTCGCCAGGCCCAGTAGGTTTTTGATACGGTGGGAGAATTTAGATTGGTAGCTATAAGGGCCACCTGGCTGTAGCAAAAAATGACATTTGTCATTTTGTTTTTTGTAAAATTCTACAATATACTGGTAAAAGTCTTCTAACCAAAGATGACCAGGCCCTCCTGGTGACGTCATCCGGCAAATTGTCAAGATAGCAAATATAAGGAGGTCATTGAATGTAACAAACTTTTTGGTATTAACAGATTTACGCCAATATTCTGGCGTCTGCTAACATCTTTGCAGAAAATGGAAGTGATTTAGAGAACAGATATTCAACATAGTTAGTTAAGCAGGAGGAGAATATCATGAAACGTTTGATATGGATAAGCTTGATAATTTTAGCGTTAGGGTTGGTTATTACCGCTTGCGCCGGGGTAACCCCGGCCGCGCCGGCCGAAGAAGCGCCGGCGGCAGAAGCTCCCGCGGCTGAGCAACCGGCCGAGGAAGCCCCCGCCGCCGAACAGCCGGCCGAAGCAGCGCCGGCTGCCGAAGAGGTCGCCGGCAAATATCAGATCCCGGCGATTGAAGAGGGCAAATATAACGTGGCTTTTGTTTATGTTGGCCCCCACGACGACGGGGGGTGGTCGCAAGCCCACGACGTTGGCCGGATGTATGTGGAAGAAAATGTAGAAAACGTCCACACGGCTTATGTAGAAAATGTGGCCGAAGGGGCCGATGCCGAGCAGGTGATTCGCTCGCTGGCTCGCAAAGGCTTTGACGTGATCTTTACCACCTCCTTCGGCTTCATGGATGCTTCAGAGATTGTAGCCGAAGAATTCCCCGAGGTCGATATCATCCACATCAGCGGTTTCAAATCCAACGAAGATAACTTTGGCAACTTGATGGGCGCGATGGAAGATATGAAATATCTAGCCGGGATGCTGGCCGGTTCCCGGGCTAAAGTGGATGGCAACCCCAAGTTAGGCTATATCGCCACCTTCCCTATCCCTGAGGAACTGCGCCTGGGCAATGCCTTTGCTTTGGGCGTCCAAAAAACCTGCCCTGAGTGCACGGTCGATGTCCGCTGGATCTTCACCTGGCACGACCCGATTCTGGAAAAAGAAGCGGCTGCGTCTCTGTTTGATGGCGGCGCGCAGATAGTGATGACCGGCGCCGATACGCCCGCCCCGGCCGAAGCCGCCCCCGAAGGTAAATGGGGGATCACCTACGACTACAAGGGCAACTGCACCAGCGACCGCTGCTTGACTTCGATGTACTGGAACTGGGGTCCCGTTTACGCCGCCATCGTTGAAAAATCCCGCGAAGGCACCTGGAAGGGCGGCTGGGAATATTTCGATGCGGATAGCGGCGGTTTGGGCCTGTTTGGCTTTATGGAAGGTGAAACGCCTCAACCGGGTGTTAAGGATCTGCCCGAAGAAGATCTGGCGCTGATCCGCGACACGCTCGACAAGATGCTCAAGGGTGAATTTAACCGCTTTGACGTCTTTGCCGGGCCAATCACCGACAATCAGGGCAATGTGGTTCTGGCAGAAGGCGAAAAGCTGGAACAGGCCGACCTGGATGGTTTCAAGCAGTTCGGCAGCCCCTGTGAAACTTGCATGTACTGGTGGAATGAAAATATCACCGCCGAATTGCCT
>CAYZHI010000010.1:0-20817 GCA_964477335.1 uncultured Caldilineaceae bacterium
GAATTGACCAGCGCCTTGCCCTCATAACCGGCCAGCGCCGCGGCCAACGCCGCCGGATCGGCGGTGTCGATGCAGAGCGGTACATCGGTCACCGAGCCAACCACGTCCATCAGTTGTTTGAGCAGCACCGGCTCATCGGCGCCCGGCACCCCGGCATTCACATCCAGAATGGGCGCGCCCGCCGCAACCTGATCGATGGCATCCTGGCGCACAATATCGAAGTTACCCTCTTTGAGCGCGGCCAGCACCTGCTTTCGACCGGTGGGGTTGATCCGTTCACCAATAATCACCACCGGATGGTTGCGGCTGATTTCAACAGTCTTAGTTTTTGACGAAACTACAGTTACCAAATCTTTTGCCATATTTCACCTCGATTGAAAAAAATATATTTACGGTAGCAGCACAGGTATCCTTCAAACCCTTGCCCCTACATTGACCACCTTTTTTTCTCGTGATTCTCTATTCTCGTTCCCAAACTCAGTTTGGGAACGAGAAAATTTGCAGCATGTCGTTTCGAGCGACACCCTACGCGGGAGCGAGAAATCTCTGAAAACTGGCCTTGCAAGCGGCGGTTTTAGGGATTTCTCGTCGCTTCGCTCCTCGAAATGACATGAGTATCACTTACCTTTAAACCACTATCCCTCCGCCAATTCAAAACGGTCAGGTCTGACCACCTCGGTTAGCCCAATCGGCCCATCCCGGCCGGTTAGCATGGCGGCGATCAGTTGGCCGGTAATCGGGGCCAGGCAAATGCCGGCGCCCTCGTGGCCGGTGGCCAGATAAAAACCGGGCACGGCCGCCACCGGACCGATCAACGGCAGGTGATCGGGACTCCAGGGCCGCAGACCGGCGTAGCTACGGATCAAGCCGACTTTCGCCAGCGCCGGCAAAAAGCGCACGGCCCGGCGGGCAATGGCCTGGACTACCGCCAGCGACACCGACCGGTCGTAGCCGGCAAACTGGCGGCTGCTGCCCAAGAGCAACGTGTCGCTGGCGGTCAGCTCGGCTACCAGCGCCGCCTGCAACCCTTCTTCAGCCGACTGGACCGTAGAGACATAGCCACCCTCCAGCAAGGGATGGCGAATCAGCCCCGGCACCTTGGCCGTCACCAGCACGTGCCCCTGGCGGGGTCGAACCGGCAGCTCCAGCCCCACCAGGCCAGCCACCTGGTTACTCCACACCCCGGCGGCGCAGACCACCCGTTCTGTGGCAATCTCGCCGGCGCGGGTGACCACCCCGCTGACCTGGCCGGCCGGCGTCCGTCGGATGGCCGTAACCTCGGCCTGCTCTTGTAAGGTCAATCCCTGCCGCCGGGCGGCGGCCAGCAGGGCCAACGGGGCGCGACGGGCAGCCCCCGGGGCGGCGGCGGTAAAGACGACGCCCCCGGCCAAATCAGGCGCCAGATTCGGCTCCAACGCTGGCAGCCCAACCTCATCCACCACCTCTGACCGGACCCCGGCGGCGCTCAGCGCGGCCGCTTTGGCCCGCCCGGCCGCCAGCGCCGCTTCGTTTTCGGCCAACATCAACGTCCCCTGCCGGGCGTACTCAAAATCATCGGCCAGCGTTTCGGCCAACTCGGCCCACCGGGCGGCGCTGGCCTGGCCCAGGGCCAACTCCGGTCCCGGCGACTTGTCCCACAGCAAAATCAGGCTGTCGCAGGCCCGCGACGTGCCGCTGGCCGGAAAGTGGCGCTCCAACAGATGAACCGCCAACCCGGCGGCAGTCAAATAGTAGGCGCAGGCGGCCCCCACAATCCCGCCGCCAATGATGACCACGTCGGCCCGTTGGCTCATGGGCAGTTTCCCCCGGCTAACTCGCCCAGCAGCACCGGTTTGAGCGGCGGGCGGATGCGAAAACAGCCAATCTCGGCGGCCGCGCTGCCCGTTTGCTGGCTGATGAGGCGGCTCAGCAGCGGCCCGCAGATGCGGCCCTGGCAGGGGCCCTGCCCCACCCGGATGTGGGTCTTGAGCGCATCCAGAGTGACCGCGCCCTGCGCCGCTGCGGCCCGCACCTCGGCTGCGGTTATCTCTTCGCAGCGACAGACGACCGTATCAGCGGTGATGAGGGTATTCAAGCCCGGCGGAGGCGCGAACAGGGTGTTGAGCATCGCTCCAAAGCGCCGCAAGCGCCGCCGCGGGCCGGCCGCTTGGGCCAACTCGGCCGCCAGATCATTGGCGGAAAGGCGGCCCAACTGCTGCGCCGCGGCCAGACCGGCCACCAGCCCTTCGACGATGGCTGCCGCCGCGCCGCCAACTCCGCCCGACTCGCCGGCCACAAACAATCCCGGCTGGCTGGTTTCCTGCCGCTCATCCACCTGGGGCGTCCAACCGCCCCGGGCCGGGTCGAACCGGTGCGCGCAGCCGGCCAACTGGGTCAACTCGATATTGGGCGTAAAGCCAAAACCCACACAGAGCGTGTCGACCGCCACCGTTTCCTCACTGCCGGGGATAGGATGTCCCTGGCGATCCAGCCGGGCCGCCACGACGGCGGCAAGTTCTTGACCCCTCCCCGGCCCTCCCCTGGTAGGGGAGGGAGATGCGTCCAACGCCCGGATGACCGTTTGGCCAAAGCGGTAGGGGATGCCGGCCCGGCGTAAGCCGCGTAGATAATGCCAACCTTCCACCAGACGATCCCAACTGTCCCAAACCGCCCCGGCGTGGGTAAGCCACTGGCTGGGCCGGGTTGCCTCCAGCACGGCGACAACTTCGGCGCCCTGCCGGGCCAACTGATTGGCGACCGGCAACAGCAGCGGCCCGGAGCCGGCCAGCAGGATACGCCGGCCCGGCAGCACACTGTGCTCTTTGGCCAGCACCTGGGCTGCGCCTAGGGTCAGTACGCCCGGCAAGGTCCAGCCGGGAAAGGGGATAACCAGCTCGCGCGCTCCGGTTGCGGTGATAATCGCCCCGGCTTCCAGCCAGTCGAGACCGGCCGGGCCAGCCAGGGCCAGGCGCTTGCCTTCGATACCCCACACCAGCGTTTGCAGCCGCAGCTCGATGGGCAGGCCAGCCAGCTTTTGCAGCAGCGCCCGGCCCTGGCGGTCGGTGGCCGATGCGGGCGTCGCCTCAGCAGCGGCCGCGCCTTTGAGATACTGCCCGCCCGGCCGGGGGGATTCGTCCAGCAGCGTCACCTGTACGCCGGTCTGAGCCGCAGCGACGGCCGCGGCCAGTCCGGCCGGGCCGGCGCCGATGACGGCCAGTTCAGTCGTGGCCATAGTTTTTCGCCTCGCCCAACTGAATTTGCATACCGGGCCGGACCGGAGTAAGACAGGCCCGCTGACCGGTCAGGCCATCGACTGTGACCAGGCAATCGAAGCAGACGCCCATCCCACAGAAGAGGCCGCGCGGCTGGCCCTGGGCGGTGATGCGAAAGACTCGCCGCCCGGCGGCCAGCAGCGCCGCGGCAACAGTTTGTCCGTGACGGGCCGGCACAGGCTGCCCGTTCACCTCGATGTTAAAGTACTGGCTTGCGCGATCTGACACGATAGCACACTCTTGAAAACTCTTACTCGTTCCCAAACTCCAGTTTGGGAACGAGATGGCGCTTATGCGCTCTGCGCTTCGGCCCGCTGCACAATCGCTCGAATCTGCTGGGCGACTGCTGCGGGTAATGGCTCCGGCTTGTGTTCGGCCAGGATTTTGGTCACCTTCTCGGCAGCCCGCTCGCCCAGGGTCTGGCCGCCCTTGGCCAGCCAGCCGGCGTAGTTGTCCCGCTCAAACAGTTCGGGATACCAGCGTTCGCGGAAATGTTGGTAGGTGTGATCACATTCCAGGTAAAAACCGTCGGGACCGATCTCGTCGATCAGGTCCAGGCAAAGGGCCTCGTCGCTCACATCGACGCCTTTGACAAAGTGGGTCAACCAGTTCAAAATTTCGTCGCAAATGACCAGTTGGGCCAACGAGCCGGTCAACCCCGACTCCAGGTAACCCAGGTCGTGGACAATGTGGCCGCCGCCGAGCACATCGGTCATCAGGGTCAGGGCCGCTTCGGCGGCGGCTTGCTGATCGACCGCCTTGGACTCGCTGACGCCGGCCAGGGCAAACATGGGCAGGCCCAGGTAATGACCGTAATCCAGCACCATCGCCCGCTTGTTGGGGTCGGCGTAGGGCTGGACGGTGGTGCGCATGTCGAGCATGTTGCCGCCCCAACCGGGCATAATGAAGGGCGTCCCTTCCCGCTTGAGCTGCGACATCACCAGCCCCAGCAGCACACCGGTCTGGGCCACCACCATCGCCCCGGCTGGAGTTACCGGCGCGGTCGCCCCGCCCTGGGTCGAGGGGATGTAAGTGGCGGGCAACCCCTTCTCGGCCATGTAGAGCAGTTTCTGGACGGCTTCCTCGTTGTGGACCAGGCCGGTGGTAACGTTGATGTAGGGGGCGACAAAAGGTCGCCGGCGCAGGGCTTCGGGACCACCCACGACCGCTTCGGCCATCTCGACCGCGTCGACACAGCCGGAGAATTCGGTGGTGACGAAGATGATCGGCTTGGTGGTGTAGTTGAGCATCACCTCCATCTCGTAGCGGTCGAGCACCGCTTGCTTGACATCGGAGGGCAGGAACATGCACATCACAAAATCGATGTTGGGCAGGGCGTCGGCCACGATCATGCCGTCGATGATATCTTGCAGCACGGCCAAGCGGCGCTCATTGGTGCGATGATCGATAACGTTCAGACAATCAGAGCCGGGGCCAAAGAAACTACGGTAGCCTTCGACCGGCATGGCCGGCTGGCCGTGGCGATTGTAGAGGGTAACCCGTTTGGGGACGGTGCTCAAGGCTTTCTCGACCAGGCCGTTGGGCACCCGGACAAGGTTGCCGTCGGTGATGGACGCGCCGGCCTTTTTGAGCATGTCGAGCGCCTCCTGGCTATAGACGCGGGCGCCGGTCCGTTCCAGAACTTGCAGGCAGGCGTTGTAAATTTTCTGGCACTGCTGGTCCGCCAACCGGCGGAAATGGGCGCTACCTAAAGAGCAGTCATTGCTAGAGATGTTTGACATTACATGAGTTTCCTTTTGGCAATTGTTAGATTTCGCGCACGTCAACAATTTCCACGACGAGCGGCTTGATGACTTCGAGGAGTTTGTCTTTGGTTATTTCGGACACTTTGAGGGTGGCGCCCCAGTTAGAGGGATCCTCACCCAGAAAGGTGTCAAAGGCTACGATCAAACCGCCGGCGTTGGTAACCGTCGAGGTGATCTTGGCCATCGAGCCTTTGACGTAGGGCGCCAGCACGGTCAGCCGGATGCCTTTTTCGCGAGCGCCAAAGATTTCCAGAAAGACCCGGAAGAGGTCAGACTCGGTGATAATACCGACGAGGAGGCCATCGCGCACCACCGGCAGGCCGCCGACAGAGTTATCGGCCATGAGCCGGGCGGCCTCTTCCAAGGGGGTGTCATCGGTGGTAGTGATGACGTTTTTGGTCATTACCTCGCCCACTTTGATTTGGGCCAACAAATAGCTGATTTCCCACATGCTCAGCGAGGTGGCGCTCGACGGCGAGGCGTGAACCAAATCATATTCGGTAATCATACCGACCAGCTTGCGCTCTTTGTCCACCACCGGAAAGCGATGCACTTTTTCCCGTTTCATCTTTTCCATCGCCTCGGCAATAGAGATGTCTGGAGTGATGGTAATGGGATTATGGGTCATGCGATTACCTACTAACATAACGCTCCCCTTTCTGGCAAGGTTCTGCCCGTAACAAAGTTATGAAATATTGTCATTCTGTGCGCTTTAGATTCCCTGCCCGGTAAAATCTAATGTCTTCCTCGTAGAAAGCTATCCCCTTTGACCACCACGCCCTCGGCGTAGCGGGTAGGGCGTAAAGCATTATCCTCCGGAGCCATCGCCCCGGTCACCAGGTCGGCCACCCGTTTGCCCGCGCCGGGACCCAGCATTACCCCGGCCCAGTAGCCGCAGTTCAGGTAGAAGCCGGGCAGCTCCGGCAGCGCGCCAATGAGCGGCTGGTCGTCCGGCGTATAAACGTATTGCCCGGCGCTGATCTGGATATCTGACTTGGTCAATGTGGCGGCGATCTCTTCCCAAAAGGGGAACAACCGGATCAGTTTTTCCAGCACAATGGCCGGAAAATCCCAATCGGTGGGCAGGGTTTCGGCCGGCTCGCTAACCGGCTCATCAGGATCGACCCAGGCAATGTAGGCCCCGCCGGTTTCGGGCCGCCAGTAAGCCTCGCTGACCAGGTCGATATTTAAGGGCGCGTGCTGCGGAATCTGCGGCTTGGGCGCGATGAACACCTTCTGGCGGCGGACCGGCTCCAGCGGCAACTCGAGGCCGGCCATGCGGCCAATCACCCCGGCAAACGGGCCAGCGGCGTTCACCACGGTCCGGGTGGCAATCGCGCCCCGGTTGGTTTCGACGCCGCTGACGCCCCGGGCATCCCACAAAATGGCAGTGGCTTTGGTTTGTAGCAAAAAACGGGCCTGGCTGCCTTTGGCAAAACCCTGGGTGGCTTCGTGAGTGGAGAACCAGCCGTCGTTCTGGCGAAAGGTGGCCGCCACAGCGCTGGGGGAGATGTAAGGAAAGCGGGCCTGAATTTCGTCGCCGTCCAGAAATTCCGAGTCGGTAACGCCCAGGCGATGATGGGTGGCGACTGCCTGCTTGAGCTGGTCGACCATCGCCGGGTCGTCGGTAACAAACAGGTAGCCGTGATGGCGGATGGCGATGTCGTAGCCGGGCAGTCCCACTACCTCGCTGAAATTTTCAAGCATCTGGATACTGGGCTTGACCAATTCGGCCATGGCCGGTTCCGTAAACTGGGCGCGGAAACATTCGATCGAGTTGGGCGTAGTTAAGGTGGACAGGCCCTCGCGCATTTCTACCAAGACCGTATCTAACCCGGCTCGCGAAAGCCAGAAGGCCGTGGCCACACCCACCATGCCGCCGCCAATCACCACCGCGTCGGCCGTTTTTGGAAAAGTGTCAGCGGTAGGAACAAAGATTGTTCCCATACCCAATCCTCCTGAGGTTGGTTAAACCTGGTCCTGGCTGTTGGAACGACGACCCTTGATTTTGGCAACCAACCAGTAGTAGAAACCGGCCAGACCGGCGGGATAAAAGATCATAATGAGGATCATCAGAATGCCGTAAATAACCAAATGCAAGCCGGGCAAATCGGTCAGGTTAGAGCGAAGATATTCGATAAAGAACACAAAAGGAAAGGCAACGGCGATGCCGCCCCACAGGCTGCCCCGACCGCCAATATAAGCAATAATCAACACTTCAACCGTTTTGGAGGTAGACATCAGGGTTTGGGGGGTTAGGGCGCCAAAGTAGTGGGCGTAGAACCCGCCCAGCCAGCCGGCAAAAAAGGCCGACACGGTAAAGTTAAAGACGCGGTACTTGGTGGGGTTGATGCCGGAGGCGCGGGCGGCGTCGATATTCTGGCCAATCGCCCGGAAGGCCAGGCCATAATGAGATTGAATTATCAAACTAAGGGTGATATAGACGACCAGCAGCATGGCCAGGATGATATAAAAGTAAGGACGATTGGCTGCCGTTTCCAGGAACATCGGGGGGTGCATGCCCAGCGGTCCGCGGGTCAGGATGGTCAGGTTACGGGCCAGCCCCAATAAAGCCAGGCCCACGAACCAAGCCATAATGGCGGCATAGAGACCGCGTAGGCGCAAGGTCAACATCCCCAGCAAGAGGCCCAACACCCCGGCCACCAGAGCGCCGATCCAGATGCCAATCCATGGAGAAATGCCCGGCTGGACAATCAAAAAGGGCGCCTCGTTAGCTAAAATGGCCGAAGTGTACGCGCCCAAGCCCAAAATAGCGGCAAAACCGAAATTGACCACGTTGATATAGCCGGCCGTGAAATCAAAGGCAACCGCCTGAGCCGCCAGAAATGCGCCCATTATCAGCCAACGAATCATGTGCTCCTGGTTAAAAGGCGGGATAAAAGGCAAAACGGCGATAATCAACAGCAGGATCAGCCCTAACGGATTGAAGCCGATACGCCCCAGTCCGGCCACAATCGTAGTCCAAATTCCAGGCCCTTTGGCTTTTGTTTCGAGATCATTTGCCGTTGTTGTCATCGATCTTCTCCTGATTTACTGTTCCTGGATACCTTTGACCTCGCTACCGAAGATGCCCGACGGGGCCAACAACAGCACCAAGATCATCACAAAGGTAGGCACCACATCTTCCCAGGCGATGCCGATAAATTGTTGGGTAGCAGTCTGGAAGAGAGCCACCAGAAAGCCGCCGATGATGGCCCCGGCCACATTCCCCAAGCCGACCAGCATGACCACATACCAGGCATAGTAGAGTGGTTTTAATCCAACCGTGGGATAAGCCTGAAACAGGAAGAGCAGGCTGGCTCCGGCCATCGCGGCCATGGCCGTGGCCAGGGCAAAAGTGAGGGTATGAATAAAGTTCAAGTAAATCCCGACAATCTGGGCGCCGGTTTCATCCTGGGAGACGGCCCGGATAGCCCGGCCAAGCTTGGTTCGTTGCAAGAAAAACCAGAACAGGGCCAGAGTCAACAGGGACAGCCCAAAGGCCACCAACCGATCGACTGCCACCCTGGCCCCCAAAATCTCGAGCGGCTCGACATCCCAAAAGCGCGGAATTCCCTTAAAATTGGGACCCAAAATCAGGGTCGCGCCGTTAGTCAAAATGAAAGAGAGGCCAACAGTGAGCAGAAAGGTATTCATCACCCAACCAGAGCGATTGCGATGGCGCAGCGAGGCGAAAACAAGCCTTTCGATCACGGCCCCCATAATCAAGCCCACTAACGCGGCAATCAAAAAGCCGATAAAAGGCGCAATTACCTCCAGAACCACGTTTTCACTTCTTTTTACGTACCCATCAAAGTACGTGAAGACAAAGTAACCTACATAAGTGCCAATCATAAAAGATTCGCCGTGAGCAAAATGGGGAATGTTCATCACGCCCAAGATCAGGGCCAACCCGACCGCCAGCAAGGCCCACATCCCGCCGGTCACGATCGTATTGATAAGTTGAGAAGAGCCACCATAAAAAGCAATCATTACCAGCAGCACCACCGAGATGCCGGCCACAATCCAGGCGGGTGGATTCTTCTTGACCCTGGCCATCAATGAGACGGTCATGGAGGGGGCTACTTTTGTTTGCTCAACCATAAAAATTCCTCCGTTCAAGAGTAACAAGGTAGCAGAGTAACAAGGTTACAGGATAGCCACGTACCAAAATTATCATTGGCTACTTGCAAACCGGCTAAATCCCCAAGTAGGCGTTGCGCACGTGCTCATTTTGCTTCATGGCGCTGCTCGGCCCGGTGAGGGTAATGGCGCCCTGCTCCAGCACGTAGGCGCGATTGGTAATTTCCAGGGTTGCATTCACATTCTGCTCAACCAGCAGGATGGTTACCCCGCGGCGTTGCAGTTCTTCCAGGGCATGAAAAACGTCGTACACCAGGTGAGGGGCCAGCCCCAACGATGGCTCATCCACCAGGAGGAGCTGCGGCTTGGACATCATGCCTCGAGCTATCGCCAGCATCTTGCGTTCGCCGCCGCTCATCGTGCCGGCCAATTGGTTGGTTCTAGCCTTCAGCCGGGGAAACAGGTTGAAGACGAAATCCAGCGTCTCCAGTTGAGTCGCTTTGTCTTGAATAGCATACGCCCCCAAGAGCAGATTCTCGCGCACCGACATATTGGTGAAGAGGTTGAGACTCTCCGAAACGTAACTAACGCCCTTCCGGCTGACGAGGTGAGCCGGCAAATGGCCAATCGACTCACCTTTCAACAAAATTTCGCCGTTTTTGGGCTTGAGCAGCCCGGCAATAACCCGTAGAGTCGTACTTTTACCGGCGCCGTTTGGCCCGATCAAGGCCACAAACTCACCCTCGGCTACGTTAAGCGAGATGTTCCACAACACTTGCAGAAAATCATAACCAGCATCGAGATTCTTTACCTCAAGCACCGGCGGAACCCCCTTTCATCAACTGATGATCTTTTTGCAAAGCAGCTACTTCCTCTTCACCCAAATAGGCTTCAATCACCTGGGGGTCTTGTAAAACTTCAGCCGGAGAACCTTCGGCGATTTTTGATCCGTAATGAATCACCATGATCCGGTCGCAGATACCCATAATCACCCGCATAATGTGCTCTACGGCAATGATGGTGACGCCGGTATCCCTGATTCGTTTGATCAAAGCAATCATGTCGGTCAACTCGCCCGGAGTTAAACCGGAGGCCAGTTCATCCAGTAACAACAGTTTAGGGCCACAGGCCAGCGCCCGGGCCAGATCGAGCCGCTTGAGATGGACCGCATTCAGCCGGGCGGCCGGGGTATCATAGGCCAGGGGAAAGTGGACAAACTCCAACGCCTCTTCGGCCCGCTGCCGGGGCGGCTTGGCCGAGCCGTGAACCGCCCCAAAGATGGCCCCAACCATCACATTTTCCAGTACGGTTAACCGGGGAAAAGGCAGGGAAATCTGAAAGGTCCGCGACATGCCCTTCCGGCACATCACGTCGGCCGAAGCACCGGTGCTATTCTCGCCCAGGAAAAAAACCTCGCCGGCGGAAGGCGGATAGGTCCCGGCGATGCTATTCAGAAAAGTCGTTTTACCCGCGCCGTTGGGACCAATCAGGCCAAGGATTTCGCCCGCTTCCACCTGCATCGAGACCCGGTTGACCGCCGTCAGCCCGCCAAAGTTTTTGGTGACAGATTTTGCTTCAAGAATCATAGTTCACCACCTCGGTGAGGTGGGGTGGTGGGACAAAAGCCCACCACCCTCTATAAGTAGTAACTTTACTGAGCAGGTTTAGGCATCAGTTGTTGCACCGCCCATTCAGGCGGGTAGACAACCTTGCCTTCGCCATCAAAATACTGTAACACGGGGAAGATGTAGTAACCTTTGCCCACCACCGGATCAGGCGTCGTCTCCGGGGTGTACTGGTACTCGCTCATCACGATCCCGTCTTTGTAGCTCCATTCCCCCGTCCAGACCTTCTCCTTGACAAAGTCGTAGATCGTCTCGCTGGTCAACTCACCCTTCTCTTTGATCACTTCCTGGGCCAGGGCAATGAAGAAGCGGCTGCCATCATAGGCCAGCCCCGCCGCCGACGGACTCGGTTTGAAGCCCCAACGCGCCTCAAATTCCTCCGCAAACGCCTTTCCTTCCTCCGTTGCAAAACCCGGTATCTGATCCAACACGTAGTTCGATGAACTCCCCGTCAGATCATACCATTCCCCAAACCAGCCCAACCCATCCGCCACGATCAGGCTCTCGATCCCAACCTCGTCCGCCTGCTTGATGAAGGCCGAAAACGTCGGCGCCGCCGTACTCGTCCCTGCAATCAACGCCGGGTTCAACTCTTTGAACTTGTTCAATAGCGGGTAGAACTCCGTCTGGTCGAGGGCAAAGTACTCCTCCGCCACCACCGTCCAGCCCGCATCCTCTAACTGGCCTTTGATCGCCCCGCCAAAGCTCCGACCCCAGTCCGAGTCTTCGCCATAGATCGCCACCGTCTTCTCCGCCGGCGTCCACGTCCCGGCCGCTATCGCATCCTCCAACGCCTGCACATACGAGATGCTCAGCTTCGCCGGGGTTGGCCAACCCTTCACCATCCAGTAACCGTACTTCTCCGGATCCGAGGCAAACGTCTCGTTCACCACCTCCGTCGCCCCAAAACCAAAGAAGTGCGGAATCTTGTGCTTGGCCGTCACTTCCATCACCGCTACCGCCACCGAACTGTGCCAGTTCAATACCCCGGCCTCGATGCCATCCTGCACAATCGCCTGCTCATACGCCTGGGTCGCTTTGGCCGGGTCTGATTGGGAGTCGATCCAGACCGGCTCGATCTTGTACTTGCCAATCTGCCAGTTGATCTCATCAAAGGCCATGTTGAAAGAGCCTTTGAACTCGTCCCCCGTCTGCGCCGCCGGCCCACTGAACGGCCCTAACACCCCCAGCTTGAACTCCTCCGTCGCTTCTTCCGCAGGAGCAGCCGGTTCTTCGGCGGCTGGCGCCTCCATTGCGACCGGTTCCTGGCCTTTAGGCGCCAGTTGTTGCACCGCCCATTCAGGCGGGTAGACAACCTTGCCTTCGCCATCAAAATACTGTAACACGGGGAAGATGTAGTAACCTTTGCCCACCACCGGATCAGGCGTCGTCTCCGGGGTGTACTGGTACTCGCTCATCACGATCCCGTCTTTGTAGCTCCATTCCCCCGTCCAGACCTTCTCCTTGACAAAGTCGTAGATCGTCTCGCTGGTCAACTCACCCTTCTCTTTGATCACTTCCTGGGCCAGGGCAATGAAGAAGCGGCTGCCATCATAGGCCAGCCCCGCCGCCGACGGACTCGGTTTGAAGCCCCAACGCGCCTCAAATTCCTCCGCAAACGCCTTTCCTTCCTCCGTTGCAAAACCCGGTATCTGATCCAACACGTAGTTCGATGAACTCCCCGTCAGATCATACCATTCCCCAAACCAGCCCAACCCATCCGCCACGATCAGGCTCTCGATCCCAACCTCGTCCGCCTGCTTGATGAAGGCCGAAAACGTCGGCGCCGCCGTACTCGTCCCTGCAATCAACGCCGGGTTCAACTCTTTGAACTTGTTCAATAGCGGGTAGAACTCCGTCTGGTCGAGGGCAAAGTACTCCTCCGCCACCACCGTCCAGCCCGCATCCTCTAACTGGCCTTTGATCGCCCCGCCAAAGCTCCGACCCCAGTCCGAGTCTTCGCCATAGATCGCCACCGTCTTCTCCGCCGGCGTCCACGTCCCGGCCGCTATCGCATCCTCCAACGCCTGCACATACGAGATGCTCAGCTTCGCCGGGGTTGGCCAACCCTTCACCATCCAGTAACCGTACTTCTCCGGATCCGAGGCAAACGTCTCGTTCACCACCTCCGTCGCCCCAAAACCAAAGAAGTGCGGAATCTTGTGCTTGGCCGTCACTTCCATCACCGCTACCGCCACCGAACTGTGCCAGTTCAATACCCCGGCCTCGATGCCATCCTGCACAATCGCCTGCTCATACGCCTGGGTCGCTTTGGCCGGGTCTGATTGGGAGTCGATCCAGACCGGCTCGATCTTGTACTTGCCAATCTGCCAGTTGATCTCATCAAAGGCCATGTTGAAAGAGCCTTTGAACTCGTCCCCCGTCTGCGCCGCCGGCCCACTGAACGGCCCTAACACCCCCAGCTTGAACTCCTCCGTCGCTTCTTCCGCAGGAGCAGCCGGTTCTTCGGCGGCCGGTTCTTCGGCGGCTGGCGCTTCGGCCGCCGGTTGCTCCGGGGCCGGGGTGGCCGCACCGCCACAAGCAACTAAGAGAGCCAATAACGCGGCCAAGATAACCAGTAAACTCAAGGCTTTAAATTTCACTTGTTTCCTCCTTTTAATTCTTTGCCAAGCAAAGGAACGTCATTGTTTTGATTTGCCAATAAATCTCTCACTTCTAACCATAATCT
The DNA here is from genome assembly GCA_964477335.1 of uncultured Caldilineaceae bacterium. Classification (GTDB taxonomy): domain Bacteria; phylum Chloroflexota; class Anaerolineae; order 4572-78; family J111; genus CAYNLK01. Next base: position 13,415 of record CAYZHI010000010.1, read on the forward strand.
ATTCTTTGGCGACTTTTTTCAGCTTCACCTCCTCTCAAAGAGCACCATCACAAAAAAAGGGAGCAACTATTCATCAGAGCGTTGCTCCCTCTCCTCGGAGGTACACATCAGTGTGCCGGCAAAAACGGACGGTCTGGCTTGGCCGGTGATCAGTGGTCAGTGGTCAGTGGTCAGTGGTCAGTGGTTTAGCTACTGATTACTGTTTACTGATTACTGTTTACTGACTACTGCCCCCTGACACCCGGTCTCACAGTTACGGGACAGCGCCGGATTTCTTGCCCAGGAGGCGCCCACGAACAAGTCACCGGACTTCATCCAAAGAATCACATCTAACCCATAGATCGCCTGGTTTGCTGCCTCAACAGACAGTTTCCAAATAACATCTGAGATGATGGATTCCTTACCCTTAGCCTGATTTCTACAGGCCAGAGTGTTTTGCCCTGATATTGAGTTATTAAAGGTGATCAACCAACACAAAACCGCCGAATTGGCGGCTCTAACAGACCAGCCAAATTCGGCGGTTAGCGCAATAATTGTCAACTCGGCTGTCTACAGAGTTGACACTATGATATTCAACCCGGTTATGTTTGTGAATCGAAAAACGGGCGATACACAGGAGGAAAGTGTGAGTTTCAGATACTACATCTGGCTGCCTCATTACAAGCCTCTTGGCGAAAACAAAGCGCAATTAATTCAACGACTCCGTTGAGTTTTCGACGCCGAAGAAAAACCGGTCCCCCCAAGTCTCTATCGATTAATAGATTTGATATATCACGAATATATCACTTACGGGTGGGTTTGTCAAATTATCGTTTTCGAATCGAGCTACCGATCAATTTGTCCAGCTTTTTACCGGGCCTGCTACAGCCAGTGCTGCGCCATGCGCTCCATCTCTTTGAGCACGTCGGCGGGCAGCGGAGTGGGTTGGTGCTGCATCAGAACCTCGGTCTTTTCCCGCAATCGTTGCTCAAACCGTTTGGCCCCTTGTTCCGCCCAGCTCTGATAGATCGAGCGATCAAACAGGTCGGAGTACCAGACATTTTTGAAATTGCTGAAAGTGTGATCCTCATACAGGTAATGTCCGCCCGGGCCAATCCGGTCGATCATCTCCAGGGCCAGGGTGTCATCGTTGACCGGCACCCCGCCCATGAACTGATTGACCATGTACAGGATTTCGTTGACCAGCACCATAAACGCCGGCGAGGCCAGCGAGCCGTGGTCGAGCCAACTGCCGGCGTCGTGTATCAGGTTGGCCCCCACCAGGGCGGAACTGAGGCAAGAGAAAGCCACCTCGGCGGCCGCCTGGGCGTCGGGGAATTTGGCGTCGGAGCAGCCGGCTGTGCCAAAGAAGGGCAGCCGGTAACGTTGCGCCATTTGCGCCATCGCCGCCACCATCAGGCTCATCTCCGGGGCGCCATACGAGAAGATGGTCGTCTTCATATCCATCACCGTGGCAAAAGCCCCGTAAATAAAAGGCGCGCCCGGCCGGGCAATTTGAGCCAGCACCAAACCACTCAGCGACTCCGCGCTGGCTTGCACAATCTCCCCGGCAAAAGTGGCCGGCGCAGTGCTGCCCCCCTGCGGCGCGGGGAAATTGATCAACGGGATGCCGTTTTCGGCGCAATAGAGAATTTTATCGACTGCCGGATCGTAGTAAAGGAGCGGCGAAATCGGTTCGGAATAGTGCACAAGGGTGGGGGCTTGTTGAAAACGCTCCTTGCTGCCGGCAATCAGCAGCGCCATTTCATAGATGTCCCGGACACTGTTGGCATCTTTACAGCAGAAGACCAGCGGTTTTTCGGTGTAGGTGAAAACCTGTCTGGCAATCACCCGGTCGGCAATGTCGGGCGGGGCGTCATCGGCCATGCCAATGGTCATCACCCAACTGTAGTTGGGCAGGGCGTCGGCTACCGTGGCGGTGATGCGACAATCATCGCTGACAAAGCGACGCCGTTGGTCGGTGAGAGGGTCCAGGTAGTCGATACAATCCAGGCTGGGACCGAACCAATATTTCTCCCCCTCCAGAAATACTGTGCGCTCCCCTTTACGGTTGCCCAGCGCCACCCGGCTGGGGGCTTGACGAATTGCCTGCTCAACCAGCCAGGCCGGCAGGCGCACCCGTTTGCCGTCCACGCGGGCGCCGGCGCCGGCGAGTAACTCCACCGCCCGGCTGTGGGTAATTTCCACGCCGGTGCGTTCCAGTATTTCCAGCGTAGCCTGATGAATCTGCTCGATCTGCTCCGCATTGAGCACGGCCAGGCGTGGCCTGAATTCCAACTTTGGACAAAACATCATCGTCTCCTTTCACGCTATTCGAACTATAATGGGGTTATCGATTCACAACGCAACACCGTCAGGGGCAGTCCGGTTTCCGTATCATTAAGAATAAGCAGACCAGTGAGGTAAGGCAAACCGCGCTTGTAGTTTTCGAGAAATCCGCTGACCGAAGGGTCAGGTAGCAACCAACAATTTTTATTGGCGGTCACCCTCATTCGTGATAGAATAGACCATTAAAGCTAGCCTGACCCTGGAAAGGTATCACAACGATGGGTAAAGAATTTCGACGTTACGGCCTGATTTCTATTATCACCACCGGATTAGCCTACCTGGGGGTGACCTGGCTGGTCGATTGGCCGGTCTATTTTGGGTGGCTAACAGCCCTGAGCGTGACCACCTTTTTGCTCTACGGGCTGGACAAGCTGGAAGCCGTCAGGCAGGGCCGGGCAGCCAAACATCGCGTTCCCGAAAATCTATTTCACTTGCTGACACTCCTGGGCGGCTTTCCCGGTGGTTGGGTAGGCCGCTTCGTCTTCTGGCACAAGATCAGAAAACCGATATTTTGGTGGGTGCTGCTGGTCAGCACTGCGCTTCACCTGACTTTTATTTTTCTGGTTTTCTAAGTTGCGGGCGGCATAGGGATGCCGCCCTACGGCGAGAAAATTTTTTTAAGGAGGTAACAACCAATGACAGCTAATCAGGATGAACAGCATCTGAACATTCTATCCATCTTTCACTACGTCGTTGGCGGGCTGACGGCGCTGTTTGCCTGTTTCCCCATCTTTCACCTGCTCATGGGGCTGGCTATGTTGACCGGCGGCTTTGGCCCAACCCCGGATGATGAGTTTCCTTTCCAATTGTTTGGGCTGATGTTTACCCTGATCCCGGCGGCCATCATTTTGACCGGCTGGGTGTTGGCCGGCTGCATCGTGGCGGCCGGTTATTTTCTGTCGAAACGAAGCCATTACACCTATTGCCTGGTGGTCGCCGGGGTGGAGTGTATCTTCATCCCCTTTGGCACGGTGCTGGGCATCTTCACCATCATCGTGCTGGTCCGGCCCACGGCAAAAGCGCTGTTTCAAACCGGCCCGGCAGCCAATCCGACCAGTTGAACCAGCGCTAATTTGCCAGATACCCCGGCCTTGATTATTATCAGGACCGCGCCGCCAGGGGAGCAGCCACGACGATTGTCCCCTCAATCATATTGGTGATTCGATGGAGAAACCACAATGATGATGCGCCTCACCCCCAAAATCAAGAAACAGGTTACCAACAAATGGGTATAAAGTTCGAACGCATTCCGGCGCCGGTTTGGGTTGGGCCGCTCATCCCCATTGCCGCCATTATTGTGACCTTTATTTTGACGGCCACGCTGGTGGTGCTGGTCAATGCCAATCCGCTGGAAGCCTATTATTACTTTCTCATCGATCCCCTCTCCGGCCGGGCCAGCGCCATCGAAGTTCTGGTCAAATCAACTCCCCTGCTGCTGACCGGCGCGGCCGTCACCTTTGCCTTTGCCGGCGGCTACTGGAACATTGGCGCCGAAGGCCAGCTTTATATGGGCGCCACCGCAGCCACCGCCATCGGCCTGCAAATGGACGGCATGTCGCCCTGGCTGGCCCTGCCCCTGATGATTGTCGGCGGCTTTCTGGCCGGGATGCTGTGGGCTTTGGTGCCGGCCCTGATGAAAGTAAAGCTGGCCATCGATGAAGTGGTGACCACGCTGCTGCTCAACTCCGTGGCCCTGTTCATTGTCAGCGCGTTGCTCAATGGACCGTGGCGCGACCCCATCTCGCAATGGCCGCAATCACCGGAGATTGCCAACTCGGCTATCTTCCCCAAACTGATCGCCCGTTCCCGGCTGCACCTGGGCTTTGTGCTGGCAATTATCGTAATCATCATTATCTGGTTTGTGTTGACCCGCACCGCCTTTGGCCTGCGCATGCGGGCGGTCGGGATGGGGCCGGAGGCGGCCCGTTTTGCCGGGATCAACGTGCCCCGCACCATGCTGATTGCGGCCCTGGTCAGCGGCGGTATCGCCGGGGTGGCCGGTATGAGCGAGGTCGCCGGCATTCATTACCACCTGATCGACGCCATTTCGCCGGGTTATGGTTACACCGGCATCATCATCGCCACACTGGGCGGGCTGAATGCCTGGGGGGTGGCCCTGGCCGCGCTCTTCATCGGCCTGATCGACACCGGCTCGCAAACCGTCAGCCGGGCTTTAGGCGTGCCGGCCTACCTGGGCGACGTTATCCAGGCCACCCTGTTGCTGGTGACGCTGGGGATGTTGTTGCTGCAAAGTTACCGCATCCGGTGGGGGAGGCGATAGCATGGAACTTGGCCTATTCCTCACCTTTCTGGTCGGCCTGGTTGGGGCGACGCTGCGCGTGGCCACGCCGCTCATCTACGCCACCATCGGCGAAGTTTACACCGAACGAGCCGGCATTTTGAACCTGGGCATTGAAGGGATTATGTTTTTGGGCGCGTTTGTCGGTTTTGCCGTCGCCTTCAAGGCAAATGAGGCCGGACTGGCCGGTTATCTGTGGATCGGGCTACTGGGCGCAATCATCGCCGGGGTCATTATGAGTCTGTTGATGGGTTTATTCACGGTCACCCTGGGAGTCAACCAGCACGTCTCTGGCCTGGGGATTACCTTGCTCAGCATCGGCCTGTCGCTCTTTGGCTTCCGGCTGGTTTTTGGCGAGAGCGCAGTCCTGCCCTCGATTGACCCCTTTCCGCAATACTCCATTTTTGGCGAGTTGCCGTTTTTGGGGCCAATCTTCAGGCAATACGCGTTGACCTACCTGGCCTTTATTGTGCTTATCCCTCTGGCGACGTGGCTGTTATACCGCACCAGTTTTGGGCTGCAACTGCGGTCGGTTGGGGAGAATCCGGAAGCCGCCGACGCTGCCGGGGTGAATGTTTTTTTAACCCGCTACGTGGCCCTGGTGATGGGCGGGGCCTTAATGGCCATTGGCGGCGCTTTTCTGTCGCTGGCCCAATTGGGCGCGTTCTCGCCGGGCATCATCGCCGGGCGAGGCTGGGTTTGTATTGCCCTGGTCATCTTTGCCAAGTGGGACCCTATCCGGGCGATGTGGGGGGCGCTGCTTTTTGGGGGCGTGTTTGCCCTGCAACTGAGGCTGCAAACTATCGGCATGGAACTGCCCTTTGAGGTCTTCCTGGCCCTGCCCTACCTGGTGACTATTGCCGCCCTGGCCATCGCCGGCCGCAATGTGGCCTACCCCGGCGCTTATCTCAAACCCTACCGGCGAGAGTGAGCTGAGACGAGACGACTGCCGACGGCAGACCGCCGACCGCCGTAAAAATATTTTATGCGGGGGTCGGCGAACCTACTGCCACTGGACGTCGATGAAGTAATTCACAAAAGCCCGGGGCCACTCGGTCCCCCACGAACCCAGTTGTATCCGGCAGCGGTTACTATCGAGCCAGTAGCCCGTTATGGAGACGCCGGCCTCGTCAACCAAGCGGCAACTGCTGGGGTAGAGCGTCAACAACTTGGCCCGCTGGTTGAGCCGGGGGCTGGCATCGGCCAGATCGAATTGATCCCGGCAGCCCCACCAGCCATAACAAATCCGGCCGTCGTCATCACGGATTTCCAGAGTGAGCGGCACGCTGTAATAATTGGCTTCAGGGGCGTACCAGGAGGTGCGCGGAAAACTGGCATATTGCCACCAGCCCAGCCGCCACGCCGGCCAACTGGCGTACTGGTCAAAAATGGTGTTGGTGCGGGCGGCTACCCCGCCGACACTCGCCACCGCATACAGGTCCGGGGCGGAATAACTATCCATTGGGTCGTAGGCCCGCACGTAATCAACGCCCAGCCCAATCCGCAGCGGCCGCCGCCAAACGCAGCACTGCGCTTCGACCTCGGCCGGGTCGGGTTCAACCGCCAGCTCAAAGACGCCAAAATCCTGCCCGGCTTCGGCCACTGGCAGCGGGCGCGGCGCGGGTAAAGCGGCGACCCCGGCAGCCGCCTCGGTCTGGCCGAAGTTTTGAGCCAGCAGCGCCAAATCCAGGATGTTGACGCTGCCGTCAAGGTTGAGGTCGGCGGCCGGGTCAGCCGAGCCATAGCGAGCGGCCACAAAGGCCAGGTCAATGATGTCAACGGGGCCGCCGGGTTCGTCGGCGCTGTCGTCGCCGGCAACGTAAGCCTCGGCTTTGACCGGTTCGCCTAATTCCGCCTCGTCAGGCGGGGCCGCCGGCTCAGTTTCGGGCGGCTGGCCCGGCGGGGGCAGTTCAATCGGTGGGTCAGGCTCCTGGGCCAGGGCCAACGGGCCAGCCCAGTTCGTACCGATGAGGACCAGCACGATCAATATGGTCAACCCTATCAACTTACCAATCGAGCGATAAATTTTTGGTTGGACGTTCACAGCTTTCACCCTCCTTTTGGAACGTTGGGACTTTTTGCTCAGTTTATCATGCCGGTCAGCTTGTCTCAACGAAGTTAGTGCGGAAATCAGGCTGGTAGTAACTGTTAATTGAATCTCAGTGATAATACGGAGAAAGGATTACAAACGATGGATGAATTTATGAAAGCAGCCATTGCCGAAGCGAGGCAAGGATTGGCCGAGGGCGGCATTCCCATTGGTTCGGTGCTGGTGATCGACGGTAAAATTGTGGGGCGCGGTCACAACCGGCGCGTGCAGCAGGGCAGCGCCATCCTGCACGCCGAGATGGATTGCCTGGAAAACGCCGGCCGGTTAAAGGCCAAAGATTACCAACGGGCGGTGTTATATTCCACCCTCTCCCCGTGCGATATGTGCAGCGGCACGGCGTTACTGTACAAAATCCCCAAGGTGGTCATTGGCGAAAATAAGACATTCCAGGGGCCGGAAGATTACGTCCGCTCGCGGGGAGTCGAGCTGGTCATCCTCAATGATCCGGAGTGTATCAAGCTGATGGAAGATTTCATCGCCGCCAATCCGGAACTCTGGAACGAGGATATTGGCGAGTAGACAACTGGGCGGTATAATACAAAAGGTGGGGCGTTGGTAGGGGCGAACGGCCGTTCGCCCCTACTATATTGGTCAATTTGAAACAGACGATAATAGCAAGTTGTTGTGGTAAAAAATCGCTCTTCTAAAGAGACCTCCTGGGTAATT
>CAYZHI010000011.1:0-20781 GCA_964477335.1 uncultured Caldilineaceae bacterium
GGTGACCAGAACGTGAGTGAGCGGTGATACTGGTCAAAATAGGGCACCGTCTGTACAAAATCACGGGTGGGGCTAAAGGTGGTCAGGATTTCAAGGGTATCCGTGTCCAGGTTATAAATCAGCCAGCGGAACAGGATTTCTTGCGGCAGCGGCGCGGCCAGCCCGCCGGCTTTGGCAGTCGAGCCGTCGCCTCGAACGGCTAAAGTAAGCACGGCCAGCTTGCGCCCATCCGGCGACCAATAGAGCGAGGCGACCGGGTTATCGGTCAGGCGACGACGGTTCTGGCCATCGGCGTCGACCAGGTAGGCGCTGCCCAGCGGCGGTTGATCCCCCTCTTCTATCTGAACGTAGGCGATATGCCGGTTGTCGGGCGATAGAACCATGTAGGTGAAGCCGGCCAGGTCCGTTATGGCCGTCTGTTCCAGCGTTTTGGCATTGGTTTTGTAAATTGCCTCCTGGCCTTGTTCGTTGGCGGCAATGTAATAGAAGTAATTGCCATCGGCGGACCAGTCGGGCGCCTGGAATTGGCCGGGCGCCAGGTCGAGTTGGATCCGATCAGCTTCGGCCCGGTTCTCTAAGAGAGACAGGTGCGCCTGGTCAGACAGGGCCCGGGCGCCACCAACGTGCATAAGTAGCTTATCCCCAGCCGGCGACCAAACCCAGTAAAACGGGTTGCCCTGGCCCAAAATGCGACTATCGCCAACTTTCACATTGACCAGTCGCATCGCCAGGCTGATCTTTTCCTGGGTCAGGAAGGTTACTTCATCGCTGTCGGGAGACCAGTAGAGATAGAAGGGAGCCGATTCCGGCTCGTTAAATAGAATGGTCGGGGCAGCATAACTGGTGGGGGTCACATACAGGGCCGTGTTATTCGCTTGATCCGGCCCAATGTAGGCCAGATAACTTCCATTCGGGGCCCAAGTTGGAAAACGGTAACTTCTGCCGTCGTCGGTAAGTTGGCGCAATTCCTGCCCATCAGCCGAGACCAGCCACAGGTTGCCATCATTGCCCACAAAAGCAATGCGGTTGTAAACCGGCTGGTTGGTAAAAATAGGCAGCGTTGCCGCGGTAGTCGTTTTGAAATCAGCCCAAAATTGGCCGAGAGTCAAGTATGCCACCCCGCCCAAACAGGCCACCGTGACAATGCAGAGTAGCGCCAACCCTAAAATTATTCGTTTAATGCCCCAAAAAGATTTTAGATGAGCCGCCCTGGTTTTTTCATCGACAGCGGCCGCAACTGACTCCTCGATCTCCATATTGCCCCCCAAAAACTTACTTATTTTTAACTTTCAAGAGGTCAATCACATAGGTTCTATGATTTAAGAAATATGCTCTTTATGACATTGACCAACCAACTAACTAACTGCCCCCCCGTTCATAGAAGCAGAGCAACGTACTGCCGTATTTCCTTTCATCATACAATACCAGATTTTGCAGCTCCAAATCCTCGTATTCTTTAGGATGAATCTGGGCAATAACTGCTCCATCCGGCAGCAGCCATTCGTCCAGGCGCTCATCGATCGTCCGCACTGCCTGCGCCCACAACTGTTTGTATTGGGGTGGGGCGATGTAAATCAGGTCAAATGGTTGGGCTGGAGCTTGAGCCAAAAATTTGAAGGCGTCAAGTCGCTTCACCACCGCCCGATCGGCCAGGCCGGTTAGCCGGAGATTCTCGCCGATGATGCGGGTGGCGATATGGGCCTGCTCCACAAACGTCACATGAGCCGCTCCCCGGCTCAACGCTTCAATGCCAACCGCGCCGGTGCCGCCAAACAGGTCCAAAACTCTGGCGTCGATAAGCCAGTTGCCCAAAATACTAAATAGAGCCTCTTTGGTGCGGTCGGTGATCGGGCGAGTGGTCTCGCCCGGCACCGTTTTTAGTTTTCTGCCTTTGGCTGTACCGGCAATGACCCGCATATACTGTTACTGCCAGCTTATCATCCGCTCATCGACAAAATTGTAGGTCAAATCAAGCTGGTCGTTGATCTCATCGGAAAAGAGCGGCCGCTGATTAGAGCCGTCAGCATTCATCACCCAGATTTCCCAACGGCCGGCGCGATCGGTCAAGAAGGCGATTTGGGCGCCATCGGGCGACCAGGCCGGGGCCACATTATTCCACGCTTTCCGCTGGTCCGGCTGAACGGTTTCCCACAACGGCGTCTGGGTCAGGCGAACTCGCCCGCTGCCGTCGGCATTCAACCGGTAGATGTCATAGCCCTGCCCGCTGCCGGGATGACCGACTGTTACGGCCAGGTAACGCCCATCCGGCGAAAAGACCGGTGAACCATCGCCGGTTTGATCGGTGATGGCCTGCTCGTACTTGCGAGTCACGTCAACTTCAACCAGGCCGCGCCCGCCCGCAGACACAACTCGCCACGGGTTGGCTGGGTCCCAGGTAGGGCGAAAGGCGTAGGTGCCACCGTCCAAATCTTCAAATGAGCCATCGGCCACGTTGACCAGCCGCAAATTCCAGTACCGGTCGGGCGGAACTACCCAACACAAGTGAGGTTCAAATTCACCATCAGAGTTTTGCCTGACATCGACTTTGATGTTCCTGGCATTTCGGGACAGCGCCGGGAAACTACCGTCTGAAATATTTTCACAAATCTGCCTTTCTTCCAATCGACCACCCTGTTGGTAGTTGATGATTATTTGAGCGCCATCGGGCGACCAGGCCGGTCCTTTGGCCTGTTTGGTGAAATCCAGGATTTTACGCTCATTGCTGCCATCCAGATCGATTAGCCAGAGTGAACCGATGTCACCCTGCCAGCGGGTAAAGGCGACCGTTTGGCGGTCAGGCGACAGGGCCGGATCGATGCCGCTGGTCAACCGGCGCAGGTCTGTGCCGTCGGGATTAATCACCAGAATGTCGCCGCCGCTGGAACGCTGGATGACCAGTTTGCCCGGCCCGGTGTCGGCCAGGGCAATGGCCGGTTGGGACGGCGCACCCTCCTCAGCGACTGCCGGCGGGGTTGACTCCAATTCCGGCAGATTATCCAGCGTAACGGAGTAGTTAGTCAGGAATCTGACCGGAGTCCAACCTCGCCCGCCGGCAATGGTTTCAATCAAGGCCCAGCTCCGCCCTGGATTCAAGCCCAGCACAGCCACCAGATCGTTGCGGGCCAGCTTGCCGGCGGCCGGGTAATAAATACCAGGGCCCTGGTTTACCTCGATCCCATCGCTGGTAACCCAGGCCGTTGCCGCCTGCACCGCGCCGGCTGCTGAATCTGCCAGATCAAGGCTGTTCAGGGGCAGCCAGCCCAAGCGGGAGCGGGTAGCCTGAACTACCGCCCAGTCGCCGCTCCGGTCCACAGCCAGAACCGTGACCGGTTCATCGACCGTCAGGGTATCGACCGCGCCAAAAGTCTGTCCTGGACCTCGCCGTAAATCTGTTTTGATGGTGATTTTGCCCGTAGTTACCGGCGCCAGCATTTGGGCGGGTAAGGCCGGGGCGGGACTCTGGACCGGCGCCGGTACAACCGCCGCCGGGTTGCTTGTAGTCGCGGCTGGTTGATCACCGGACGTGGTTGCCGGAGCCGAGTTTGACAATAAGACCCCCGGCGCAGGTTGATCCGGCGACTCACCCCCCCCTGGGGCCGGCGGCAGCGTCCGGAGCTGGGGCGCGTCGGTCAGGTCACCATCGACTTCCAGGAAATTGACCGAAACCCAGCCATATTTTTGGGCCGGGGTCAGCACCAGGGCCCATTGTTTGTCTTGATTGAGCGCCAACAGTTGTAATTCCTGCCCCTGCGGCAGGGTTTCCAGCCGGGGATAGTCGACGCCGGGCCGTTGGCGCAGGTTGAGTCCGGCGCTGGCGACCCGGGCGGCCGCTACTGGTTTGAGTTCAGCGATAGCGACCTCCGGTTGGGTTGGAGCAGTTGACGGGACGGCGTCGGTGGTCGCGCCGGCGGGGGGGGGGGGGGGGGGGGGGGGCCGGGGGCCGCCATTGCCCGGGCAATGGGGGCTTCAATGGGGTTGGGCGGCAGCACCGGCGCTCCGGCCAGGCTGCCGGTCACTCGCATTGATGTGGCCGGCACCCAGCCCTGCTGGGCGGCGATGGTGATGATGTAGAGCCAATCCCCACCCGGATTCTGGCCGAGCACGGCGGCCATTTCGGCGGACGCGCCGGTAGCGGCGGCGCTATAGGCCCCCCCCGGACCGGATCGGATCGGGGTGTTGTCATTGAGGATGAAACCAACAGCCACCGGTGACAGGCCGGCCAGCGAGCCGGCTTGCGCCGCCATGGTATCGATGAGGCCGCTCATGTTGGTCGCAGCTGTTACAGCCGGCTCAGGCGATGGCGAAACTGGGGCCGGCTGCGCACGCTCAATCAGGGGGGTAGGCGTGGCCGTGGGCGGCAACTCGATCTTGGGGAAGGGGGTTGGCGAAGCTACTGGGGTGGCCGGAACAGGCGTGGGCCACTCAGCCCGATTGATGGGTTCCTTGGCCACTTTTTCTTCTTCAAAGCCTAATCCGCCGCAGCCTGCCAGCAAGATTATCAGGAGCGGGAAAGTGGTTATAGCTAACCAAAGCTGTTTTTTCATAAGTTGAATTTCAATCCTTTGATTCATTGACTCATCTTCCTGACTCAAGCCATATCCGGATCAGGGTTTTGGCCTGGCCGGTTGAATGATATGGCTGACCCCGGTTGTGGGGCCTGGCGAGGCGGAGTCGGTTCACGGCCGCGTTCGGGCGCGCCTTTTTCCGGCGCTTTTCCTTCCTCACTCTCACCCTGCGCCGCGGCTTGCTCTTGTTGCGGAGCGCGGGTACCCAGAATGGTGCTGAAGGTTCGGGCAGTCAGGCCGCCGCCCCAGTCAAAGAAGTTGTAAACCACCGGCACCAGGATGAGCGTTAGCAGGGTCGATGAGACAGAACCGCCAATCACGACCGCGGCCAAGGGCGCCCGTGTTTCGGCCCCGGCGCCCGTACCCAACAGCAGCGGAATCAGGGCAAAAACGAGGGTGGCAGTCGTCATCAACACGGCCCGCAAGCGTAACTGGCCGGCTTGAACCAGGGCCTCTTTGCGGGAGTAGCCCTCTTCCTGTCGTAAATTATTGGTGAAGTCAACTATCAGGATGGCGTTTTTGGTCACAATACCGGTCAGTAACACAATGCCCAGCAAGGAGATGAGGTTGAGCGTGTTGCCGGTTAACCATAGCCCGCCAAATGCCCCAACCAAAGTGACCGGCAGGGAGAACATAATGGCCAGAGGTTGTAACCAGCTTTGATATAAAGCCACCAGCAGCATGTAGACCAGGGCAATAGCCAGCAGAATAGCCTGGATGAGTTGGGTAAAGGATTCCCGTTGTACTTCCGATGTACCGACAAATTTAAAACCGTAACCTACCGGGAATTGGACCTGCTGGTTGATGGCTGTTTCGATGTCATCCGTCACATCACCGGCTGCTCGTCCGCTCACGCCGCTGCCCACGGTCAGGGTGCGTTGGCGGTCGCTCCGGTTGATACGGGCCGGCGCCTCGGTAAATTGCTGGTCAACCACCCGGTCAAGGGTGATCGGTTGGCCCTTAACGTAGCTCAACGGGGTGAGCATAAGTTGGTTAAAATCGCTGCGGGCCGCTTCGTTCAGGCGCAGAGTGATGTCCATTTCCGAACCGCCGTCTGGGGGGGTGAACTTGCCAACCTGGCTGCCGCTCAGGGCCGTGCGCAGGGTGGTTGCTACCTGGGCGGGAGACAATCCCAGATCCAAAGCCTGATCGCGATCCACCACTAACTCGGTTTCGGGGGCGCGCAGGGCGTCGGTATTTTTAACGTCAACGACACCGGGTACGGTCTTCATGGCCGCCTCAACCTGGGTAGCCAGGTCGATCAAGGAATCGGGATTATCGCCGAAGATCTGCACCTGAATCGCGCTCCCCCCTCCGCCGTCCATAGACGAGCTTAAGGCCACGGTAATCAGGGCTTCCGGGATGTTCTGAAAGCGGGGTCGCAAATCCTCCATAACGTCGGTGGTGGTTCGCTCGCGATCGGCTTTATCGACCAGGGTCACATTGACCGTAGCCAAATTAGAGGCCCGGCCGCCTATCTCAAAGCCGCCGCCGCTACTGCCGCCCACGCGGGTCAGGATGCCGGTAGCTTCGGGGGTATTGTCAAGAATGATTTGTTCGATCTGCCGGGCGACGATGTCGGTAGTGTCGAGGTTGGTGCCGGGGGGCATTTCAACATTGATCCGCAGCTGGCCGTCATCTTCCTGCGGGAAGAATTCACTCCCCACAAACCCTCCAACCACCAGGTAGAAGCCGCCAACCAGGGCGGCAACTGCCAGAATTACGGCCAAACTCTGGGTCAAGAAGTTCCACAAGAAAAACCGTAGGGTCAGGCCATAGAATTTAGCCAGCAAACCAAAGCCTTTTTCCCAGAGGTAAATAAAGCCATGCCAAAGCCGGCCTATCGGGCGGAAAAGGAAACTGAAAAATTTTCGCACCCCCCGCGGCGGAGTTTCTGGCTGGCTCTCATCTTTCATCCAAAAGCCGGCCAGCATTGGGGTCAGCGTGAAAGCGATGAAGAGGGAGGCCAGGGTGGCTACGGCAATGGTTACGCCGTAGGAATAGAAAAATTGCCCCACAATGCCGGACATAAAGGCTACCGGCAGGTAGACCACCACGTCGACCAGGGTAATGGTTATAGCCGCCAGTCCAATTTCGCGACGACCGTCAAGGGCAGCCTGCTTGGGCGGTTTCTTCATTTTCAGGTGGCGCTCAATATTCTCGATCACCACAATCGAGTCGTCCACCAGAATACCGATCACCAGGGTCAGGGCCAGCAGGGTCAACTGGTTCAGGCTGAAGCCCAGCATCCACATCACCAGGAAGGTGAAGATGATCGAGGTTGGGATGGCCAGCAGGACGATGAAGGTGCTGCGAATCGTGTGTAAAAAGACCAGCATCACCAGGCCGCAGATGAGAATCGCCAGAACCAAATCCTCTAACACCGCGGCCACGGCATCTTTGATAAAAGAGGCGTTGTCATTGACGATGGTTAATTTGGCCCCGGTCGGTAACTCCTGGTTGATTTCCTCGATCACCTTGTTTAAGTTATCAACCACCTCAACCGTGTTAGAATCGCTGGATTTGATAGTGCTGATGCTGATGGCTTCCTGGCCGTTGTAGCGAAGTTTACTGTTCTGGTCTTTCAGGCCATAACTTACCGTGGCGATGTCGCGCAGATACACATACCCGCCCCGGTCCTGGCCCGGCTGCGCTGAGTCTTTATGCCGATTGCTGACAACGACATCTTCAATCTCTTTCAGGTTGGAAAACTCGCCAACCGAGCGGATCGACAGTTTTTGGCGACCCTCTTCGATGGAACCGGCCGGGAAGGTGATGTTGTTGGCGGCCAGGGCTTGCTGGACCGCGCCCAACGAAACGCCATAAGCAGACAGCTTGGCCGGATCGACGTTGATCTGAACCTCCCGTTCGCGACCGCCGGAAATACTCACCGAGGCTACGCCGGGGACCGCCTGAAAGCGGGCTTTGAGCGTATTTTCGGCCAGGTCAAAGAGCGCATCTTGGCTCTGCGGACCACTCAAGGTCATCACCAGCACCGGAATGGCGTTGAGATCAGCCTTGATGATAGTGGGATCCTGGGCTTCGTCAGGCAGTTCGCCCTTAACGCCGGATACTTGGCGCTCCACATCAATGGCCGCAGCGTTGCCATCGGTGCCTTCGACAAAGGCGATCGTTACAGTACCGATGCCTTCGGTGGCCTGGGAATTGATTTCGTCGATCCCGGAGATTGTCGCAACGGCATCTTCGATGGGCTTGACCACCAATTTTTCAACGTCTTCCGGCGACGCGCCCGGGAAAACGGTGACAACTGCCACAAAAGGAAAGTTTACTGCCGGAAAGCGGTCTAATTGCAGAAAGGTGTAAGCGCGGTACCCCATCACCACCAGGGCCAGAATGATCATGAGCATGGTCAGGGGTCTGCGCAAAGCTAATCTGGTTAAACCCATAGGATAATGTGTCCTTTCAAGAGATTGCAGGTGACAAGTTGCAAGTTACATGTTACAGGTTGCAAATTGGACCTGACATCTGCGACCTGCTACGTGCAACCTGCCACTTGCCACTTTGCGACCTGCGACTTGCAACCTGCTACAACCGATTCACAACCTCGATTTTGGCTCCGTCGACGAGATTGGGTTGACCGGCAATCACGACTGTGTCGCCCGCCTCCAGGCCGGAAAGAATCTCGATCTGGCCGTCGTTGGCCAGCCCGGTAGTGACCTGGCGCTGTTCAACCCGGTCGCCGTTGACAACGTAAACCGTGGGTTGGTCGCCGACCAGGGTGATGGCGTCACGAGAGACCAGCAGGGTGTCTTTCTTTTCATCAATCAGCAGCCGGGCGTTGGCATACATGCCGCTACGGAGCTGCCCGTCGGCATCAACCGGGGTAATTTTGACTGTAAAAGTCCGGGTATCCTGGTCGGCCACGGGCGCTACGCTGGTAACCGCCGCCGGAAACTCCTGGCCGGGGTAGGCCGTGACTTGCAGCGAGGCGCTCTGCCCGTCAAAGATTTGGCCGATGCGACTTTCCTCCACCTCAATCGAGGCTTCGACCTCTTTGGATACCTGCCGGGCGATTGGCGCCTGCGGCCCAACGGTGCTGCCTTCGGTGATGTACAATTCCGCGATCACGCCGTCGAAGGGCGCTTTGATGGTGGTTTCATCCAGTTGCAGGTTGGCCATGGCCAGACCGGATTCCGCCTGTTCGATGGCGGTTCTGGCTATTTCAAAATCAATCTCGCGGAAGGGCTGGACTCTGAGCGCCAAAGCCAACTCGGCTTGAGTCAGTTGCGCCATTAACGGGGCCAACTGCGAATCGCTGGGATTGGTCTGTAAATTGTAAGCGGCCAGAGCGTTCTCGTAGTTGATGGTGGCTTGTTCCAGCGCCTGAGCCTCGCGCGTTTCACCCACATTGCCGGCCCAGGCAATTTTGTCGTAGTCGCTTTGAGCTTTGCGCAGGGCAGCCTCGGCCTGGGCCATCGCCGCGGCGGCCGTGGTCCGCTCGTTATCATTGATATCGGCGACATCATTCAAAGCGGCTTTCGCCAGTTGGACCGCCGCCTGGGCCGCAGCAATCTCTTCCGGCCGGGAACCTAATTCCATTTTGGCCAGATTCAGTTTGGCTGTGGTCAGGGCAGCTTGAGCCTGCCTGACCTGCTCGATGTACCGGTCCCGTTCAATGGCGGCGATAGGATCGCCGGCTTTAACCTCATCACCCACCTCCACCAGAACAGACTCAACCCGGCCAGAGGCCGCGGGCAGGATAGCGATTTCATCTTTAGACTGAAGGTTACCGGCATAGGCGTAGATCAGGGCAATGTCGCCTATCTCAACGGTAGCAACTTCCACCGGCGTGATCGCTTCGGGTGTTGGTTCCTGTGGGGCAGCCTGGGCCATCGCCCCTTCGGCGCCTGGCGCGCCACAGGCGGTCGTGATCAAGGCTATGGCCCCTAATAAAACAAGCGTAATGATTGAAAGTTTTTTCATATAGGGTTATCTCCAACCTGATTTACTATTCTGCTGAATTTATTGGAATAATCTGGTATTGGTGGTGAAAGGCGATTGCCAAGTAACTGGAGTCCGGTTAAGGATTGACCTCGCTTTCTAGCTTACTGTACTGGATTGGATCGTTAATGAAGCGTTGTAATCGTTCCAGCTCGGCGTCCATTGCTTCGTCGGGTAAGGACCTGTATTGACCGGCATGCAGCCGTAACTTCTGTTTGAGCAATCGTTCTAGCGCGGTCAGGTCATTATCCGTAAGCGCAGAGTACATCTTAAGCTCTTCATCCATTATCTCGGCCTGGATTTGCTGTATCAGCTTGACCCCATCTTCGGTGGCTCGGACCAGCACCACCCGGCGATCGGTTTCGCTGCGAGTACGTTCAACCAGTTTCATCCGCACCAGCCGGTCAACAATGCCGGTCATGGTGGGGGGGTCCTGCATGGTCACGTTGGTTAAGTCGCTCATGGTGCAGGCTTGTTTGTGGGCCGCCAGAGAAGCCAGCGTGACGAACTGTGGCATCGTCAGACCAAAGTTCTGCAAGCGTTGAGAGAATTGGCGGTGGGCAATCCACATCAGGGCTTGAAAAGCGTCTCTCAGTAATTTGATTCTGTCAACTCGGGTTCGAGTTACGGCAATAGACATTGAATACGTTATCAACCCTTCTACAAAATTTAGAGGAACAAATATTTAGCGGACGAAATTATATTGAGGCTCAATTATTTGTCAAGAAACCTGCCTTCACCCCTGGCCGTCCCTCAATCGACGCGCAAGCGGGGGCTTGGGTGGGGGTTCTTTTCAAGGGGATCGCTTTAAAAACAAATGGGGTAGGCGAACCTATTGCCTACCCCGCCCTTTCTGGCTTAACCGGTTAGCCTGCGGTCTGCCAGCCGGCTCGCCGCCCGTTCCCGGCTTTCCGGGATAATAACCGGAAGGCCCGGTAAATGTCGTCCAGAGAGATCAAGCCTCTGAAGTGCAGCCCATCGTAAACGGCGGCCACCCCGCTGGAGGTCTGGCTCAATTTGTCTTGAACTTCGTCCAGCCGGGCGTTTGTAGCTACCTTTGGAATATACCCGGCATGTTCCATGATTTCGGACACGCGGCGGTGCCACTGACCCTGCTGGAGGGCCTGCATCACCTTGCTGCTCGACAATACCCCCATAAGCTCGCCGTTCACCGGATTCATTACTACAAAATTGTCCTGCCGGGCGCTGAACAACATCGAGCCGGCCTGCCCCACCGTTGCTTGCGGCGACAACGCCACCGCGTTTCGGGCTAAAAGCTGCCCGGCCTGAGCCTGTCGTAACACGCTTCGGGCGGCCACGGCTTGAGCTTCCTGGCCGCCAACAAAGAAGATGAACAGGGCAATGAACGCCAGCCAGATTTGACCGCTGAAGATAGCGACCAGACCCAGGCCAATGGCCAGTACCCGTCCCACCATCGCCGCAACTTGAGTGGCCTGCTGGTAACTGGTGAAAAAGCCCAGGCTGGCCCTAAAAACCCGTCCCCCGTCCAGGGGAAAGGCCGGAATCATATTGAAAATGGCCAGCGAGACGTTGGCGGTCAACAGAAAAGTCAGGAAACCGACCAGGCCGGGCTGGGTGAAAGCATAGAGCGTTAGCGGTATGCCCTGAACCACACTCAGCGCCGCAATCACCGGCAGTAAGACCATTGCCAGCACAACGTTGACGGCCGGGCCGGCTAAAGCTACGACCAGTTCCTGAACCGGTTTCTCTGGCATTCGCTCTAGCCGGGCCACCCCGCCAATTGGCAGCAGGGTGATATCTTTCACCCCAATGCCGTAGAGCATTGCCGCCAGGCTGTGGCCCAACTCATGCAGAAAGACCAGCGTGAATAGCCCCAGGGTAACAATAACCCCATAAAGCGGACCGGCCTCACCGCCGTAAACAAAGGCTCCCCAAACCAGAATCAACAGAAAAGTGAGGTGCATTTTTACATCAATGCCCAATATTCGACCTAATTTGATTGACCAACTCATTGTTTCCTCCCAAAGACCAGGAAAGCTACTTTAAGCTTTGCTGTGATTATCATTATTATAACCGGATCGTATTAGAAATATGGTAGATTTTGGTTAAAGAGACATTAACGATTTACGATTTTAGATTTACGATTTTGGACTTACAGTCTGCTCAAACCGAATCGTCAATCGTAAATCTTGTTGTTACTTGTCCCTGGCCGTAAGGTAAGGTAAAATCAACCGGTATTAACCAGCGCCAATTTTGGAGAGGATCAATGTTTAGACGGCACCAGCCTGAGCCATCTTACCCTACGGTCGGTTCTGTGCTCAACCATCGTTATCGCTTGCTGGCGCAGCTTGGGCAGGGTGGGGCCGGGGTGATCTACCAGGCTCAAGATGAGCAATTGCAGCGAATCGTTGCGATCAAGTTGTTTACGGCCGGCGGCGGCATGGCTGCTGACGAAATGGACCGCTTTTGGAGTGAAGCGCGTTCGGTGGCGCGGCTGAACCATCCCAATATCATCACCCTGTACGATTTTGCCCAGGCTGACGGCTGGCCTTTTCTGGTGATGGAGTTCATCCCCGGCGAAGATTTATGGGCTTTGGATAACAGTTACAGCCCCGAGCTCATGCCTTTTGAGGTCTCGCTGCCGATCATCGACGGTATTCTGGCCGCATTGGAATACTCTCACCAGCACGGCGTGATCCACCGCGATCTCAAACCCGAAAATGTGATGATCACGCCTGAGCAGCAGATCAAGGTGATGGATTTTGGCCTGGCTCGCATTCAGGGCCAATCGCGCTTAACCCAGGAGGGGTTGGTCGCCGGTACGGCTTCGTATCTGGCCCCGGAGCTGGCCCTGGGCGAAGCCGGCGACCATCGAGTTGATCTCTATGCCTTGGGCGTGATGACCTATGAACTGCTCACCGGCCACCGGCCCTTTTCCGGCGATGACCCTTTGACTATTATTTCCCAGCACATTCACGCCCCGGTGGTGCCGCCACAGCGTTACAATCCCAACATCCCCAACGACTTGCAGGCGATCATCCTTAAATTGATGGCCAAACAGCCGGACGAGCGGTATGCTACCGCCGCCCAAGTGCGGCAGGAGCTGGCCCCGCTCCTGGAGTGGGCCAAAAACGACGGGCAAACAGTTACAGTGGGCGTAGAAAAGCAGACGTCTGGTCTAGAAGCCACCGCCACCCACCAGGCCCTGCTCGACCGGATTGCCCGCGGCAAACTCATCGGCCGGGAACTGGAGCTGGCTGAACTCAAACGCCGTTGGGATGTGGCTCGCTTTGGGGAGCCGGGCCAGGCGCCGTTGCTGCTATTGACCGGTGAGGCCGGCATCGGCAAAACCCGGTTACTGCGAGAATTACAGGTTTATGCCGGTCTACGCGACGGCTATGTGTTGCACGGTACGGCTTACCAGCAGGCCGGCGGCAACCCTTATGCCATCTTCGCCAATGTGTTGCGCAATTATGTCCGCGACCAGTCGGCGGAGCTGCTGCGCCGGCAAGCCCCCGGTTTTGTGGCCGGCGAGGTGGTCAAACTGGCGCCCCAGTTGGCCGAGAAAATCGGCTACATTCCTCCCAATCCGCTGCTGGAACCGGCGGCGGAGCGAGCCCGTTTGCTAGAGCAGGTCAGCGCCTTCCTGATGAATGTTGCTTTGGAACAGCCCACCTTGTTGCTGCTCGATGATCTGCACCTGGCCGACCCCGGTAGCCTTGACCTCTTGGAAACGCTAATCCTGCATTCGAGCGGCACGGCCCTGTTAGTGGTGGGCGCGTATCAGGACGTGGCCCTGGAGCGAACCAACCCGATCAACCGCCTGGTAGCCTCGCTCAACTCGGCCAATTTGACCGCCCACCTGCCGCTGGCTCGTTTGCCGGAGGCGATGGTCGGCCAAATGTTGGAGGCGCTTTTGGGCAATACGGTCAGCGCCGACTTTTTGAGCTCCATTTATCAGGCCACCGAGGGCAATCCACTTTTTGTGGAGGAACTCATCAAGGGTCTGGCCACCGACGGCCAGATTGTGTTGCGCGACGGTCGCTGGGAACAGCGGGATACCGACCGGCTCAACTTGCCCGGCACGATCAAGTCCGTTTTGGCCGGACGGCTGAAGCGGGTCAAGCGACCAACCCTGGCTTTGTTGCAAATGGCTGCGGTGATTGGCCGGAACTTCACCCTGGAACTGTTGACCGAAGTCAGCCAACTGGTCGACGAACAGATTCAGTGGGCCATCGAAGAGGCCTTACGCTATCAACTAATCGAGGTCAGCCGTATTGAAGATTTGCCTACCCAGAGTACGGACGGCATTATCAACATTCATTATCAATTCCAGCATGCCCTCATTCGTGAAAATCTGTTTGAAGATTTACGTCCGCTGCGGCGGCGTCGACTCCATCAAAAAGTGGCAGCGGCGATGGAAAAACTGGCTACCGAGCGGATTATCAATCCATCGCCGGCAGTGCTGGCTTATCATTTCATCGCCGGCGCTCAAGAAGAAAAGGCCGTGCCCTATTTACGGCAGGCTGGTGAGGCGGCTTACCAGGTTTATGCCCACGCCGAAGCGGTCCGTTTCCAGCGACAGGCTCGCGAAATTCTGGAGGATGTCGTCCCGGATTTGAGTGGCGAAGCGGCGCTGGCCAATTTGGCCGAGCAGTTCGAGTTGTTTAACCGGGAACGACACATCTACAACCTGATCGGTGATCGGGCCGGCCAACTGGCCGCCTTGCAGGGTATGCTCAGCGTGGCTGAATGTCTGCAAGACCAGCAACGTTGGGTGGAGGCGATGTCACGGTTGGCCACCCATTACTGGCAGGTTGGCCAGTTGAAGCGGGCCGAGAAGTTGGCTCGTCGGGCACTGGAAGTGGCCCGGCAACACAGTGATAAGCGGGGTGAGACGCACAGCCTGGAGCAAATTGCCCGAGTCTTGTGGACTCAGCGCGATGCCGAAAGTATGGTCTATGCCGGTGAGGCCCTGGTTATTGCTCAGGAGCTGGGCGACCGCCGCTCCGAGGGTCGCCTGACCGAACTCATCGGCCAAATTTACACCGATACCCTGCACGATGCCGAACGGGCGGCCATTTATTTGGACGAAGCTTTGAAGATTATCCGGGAAGTCGGCAGCCCCATCGAGGAAGCCTGGACTCTGTGGGGTCTGGGTGGGCTGGCCCTCTTGGTTAACGATTATGCCGGCGCGATCCAACGTTATAGCGAAGCCCGCGACATTTCGAGCAGCATTGGCGCTTCACTGCAAGTGGGCTGGGATTTGTATCGCATGGGCGACGCCTGGTACAACCTGGGTGACCTGGAGCAGGCCCAGCAACATTACGAGCAGGCCCAACTGATCTTCAATGCGGCCCAACATATGCGGGGCAAAATTTACAGCCTTATCTCGCTGGGTCTGGTTTTTATGGCGCGGGGCCAATTCGATGAGGCCGCCGCCTACCTGGAACAGGGGCTGCGCCAGGCTGAAGAACAGAACGATTTGCCTCTGATGTTCAGGGGCTACCAGGCCATATCGGCCAACTATCGCCTGCAGGGCGGCGAGGAAAATCTGACCAATGCGATTCGATTGAGTAATCGCCTGATCAAGCTGGCCGCAGAAGGGGGCCACTTTGAGCCCGAAATCCTCGGTTATCATCTGCGGGCAATGGGTTTTGTGGAGTTAGGGGATTGGCCGGCGGCGCTGAGGAGTTCGGAACTGGCGGTGCAGCGGCTCGACCGGTGCACCTATCTCCACTCGCCCCAGATTTCGGTGGCCGAAATTTATTACCGCCACAGCCGGATTCTGACCGCTCTGGGCCAGCTTGAACCGGCCCGATCCTATTGGCAAAAAGCGTATGATGAGCTGATGCGGACCGCCGATTTGATTGCTGACCCGCAGCAGCGGCAAGATTTTCTGGAGAAGGCGCCCCTCAATCGGGAAATTCTGACCGCCGACCGCTGACAGCCGACCGCCGAAAAGATTGCCGGGATGTAGTTGACGGCGGTCGGCTCAGGCAGTTACTTATTCCCCAAAACCCGCCTTAGCCAGTGACCGGTGTAGCTCTCCGGACTGGCCGCGACCTGCTCCGGCGTACCGGCGGCGACAATTCTGCCCCCGCCGTGGCCGCCCTCCGGCCCGATGTCGATGACCCAATCCGCCGCTTTGATCACATCCAGATTGTGCTCGATAACGATGACTGTGTTGCCGGAGTCGACCAGCCGGCTCAATACCGCCAGCAGCCGCTCGATGTCGGCAAAATGGAGGCCGGTGGTTGGCTCATCCAGAATGTAGAGGGTTTTGCCGGTGGAGCGCCGGCTCAACTCTTTCGATAACTTGATGCGTTGGGCCTCGCCCCCGGACAGGGTGGTGGCCGGCTGGCCCAGGGTAATGTAGCCCAAGCCTACAGCGTGCAGGGTGGCCAGCTTGTTGCGAATGGCCGGAATGTTGGAAAAGAAATCCAGGGCCTCGTCCACGGTCATATCCAGCGCCTCGGTAATGTTCTTGCCTTTGTATTTGATTTGCAGGGTTTCCCGGTTGTACCGCTGGCCATGGCAAACTTCGCACGGCACGTAGACATCGGGCAAGAACTGCATCTCGATCTTGATGATGCCATCGCCCTGGCAAGCTTCACAGCGCCCTCCCTTAACGTTAAAGCTGAAGCGACCCGACTTGTATCCTCGAATTTTACTCTCCGGCAGGCTGGCATACAGCTCGCGTAGCGGTCCAAACAGACCGGTGTAGGTGGCCGGGTTGCTGCGCGGCGTGCGCCCGATGGGACTCTGGTCGATGTCGATGACCTTGTCGATCTGCTCGACCCCTTCCAGCCGGTCGTGCCGCCCCGGCTTGGCCGTGGCCCGGTACATCAATTGGGCCAGCTTCTTGTAAAGAATTTCGATGACCAGGCTGCTCTTGCCGCTGCCGCTGACCCCCGTCACAGCGATAAATTTACCCAGCGGCAGGCGCACATCGATGTTCTTGAGATTGTTCTCTCTGGCCCCGCGCACGATAATTTCATAACCGTTGCCGGATCGCCGGGCGGCCGGAATGGGGATACACCGTTCCCCCCGTAGATACTGAGCTGTCAGCGACGTACTCTGGGCCAGAAAACTCTCCCGATCTGCCGACCAGACCACCTCGCCGCCGTGCTTGCCCGCACCCGGCCCCATATCGACAATCCAGTCGGCGTTGCGGATGGTATCCTCATCGTGCTCGACTACCAGCACGGTGTTGCCCAGATCACGCATCCCCTTGAGCGTTTTCAGCAGCCGCTCGTTATCCCGTTGGTGCAGACCGATGCTAGGTTCATCCAGAATATAGAGACAGCCCATCAGCCGCGAGCCAATCTGAGTGGCCAGCCGGATGCGCTGCGACTCGCCGCCGGAGAGGGTGTTGGCAGCCCGGTTCAAGGTAAGATAATCCAGCCCAACATCGCCCATGAACTGCAAGCGGGTGATGATTTCTTTGAGGATTTGGTCGGCAATGAGCAGTTGCCGCCCGGTCAAGGCGACCGCCGCCGGTTGACCGCCGACTGCCGACTGCCGACCGTTGCCTGCCGCGCCATCTCCTCCGCTCCCCTGCGCCCCTCCTCCTCTGCCCGTCTGTTCCTCTGCTCCCCCGCTATCTTCCCATCCGCTCAATGTTCTGAACCACTCCAACGCCTCGGTAACGGCCAAAGCAGTGGCCTGATCGATATTCAAGCCGGCCACGGTCACCGCCAGCGCCTCGGGGCGCAGCCGCCGGCCCCCGCAGGCCGGGCAGGTTCGGCTCGACATATAGTGCTCAATTTCGCTGGTCACCACAGTATTGTTGCTATTCCCAGCCTCTTTATAACGCCGCTGGAGATGCGGAATGATGCCTTCGTAAGTGGTGCGGTAGGTGCGTTGTTGGCCTTCGGCGTTGTGGTAACTCAGGGTGATCTGATCGCCGGCCTTGCCGCCGTACAGAATCAGGTCTTTCTGTTTGGGATTGAATTCACTCACGGGCGTATCCAGCGGCAGATTGTAATAATCGGCTACAGTGGCAATCAACTGGGCGTAGTAACCATTCTGGTAACTCTGGCTCAGCTTGGCCCACGGTCTGATGGCGCCCTGGGCCAGGGACTTGTCCGGGTTCAGGACCAGTTCGGGATCGACTTCCAGTTTGACCCCCAAACCATCGCAGGCGGGGCAGGCCCCATGCGGACTGTTAAAGCTAAACGTGCGCGGCTCAATTTCCGGCAGGCTAACGCCGCAGTGCAGGCAGGCAAAATGTTCACTGAACAGCTTGTCCCAGGGTTTGACGGGATCGGTCATGTCGGTAACAATCAACGCCCCGTTGCCCAACTTGAGCGCCGTCTCGACCGAGTCGGCCAGACGGGCGGCGTCTTCGCCGGGGTTTGAGTCGTTGCCATGCCGGATGATCAACCGATCGACAATAACTTCGATTGTGTGCAGTTGGTAGGGTTCCAGTTCAAAATCTTCGTCAAGATCGTAGATGGTGTTGTCGACCCGCACCCGGACAAAGCCGGCTTTGCGAATATCGTCAAACACGGCTTTGTGGCTGCCCTTACGGTCTTTGACCAACGGGGCCAGGATCATCACCCGACTGCCGTCAGGTTTTTCCAGAATGGCGTCGATGATCTGCTGGCTGGTCTGCACGTTGACCTCGCGGCCACACAGGTGGCAGTGGGGCGTGCCCACGCGGGCGTACAACAGCCGGAGGTAATCATAAATCTCGGTGACAGTGCCCACGGTTGAGCGGGGGTTATGGCTGGTCCCTTTCTGGTCAATGGAGATGGCCGGGCTTAACCCCTCGATTTGATCGACATCCGGCTTGTCCATTTGGCCCAGAAACTGGCGGGCATAGGCCGATAGACTTTCAACATAGCGGCGTTGACCTTCGGCGTAAATGGTATCAAACGCCAGGCTGCTCTTACCGCTACCGGACAGGCCGGTAATGACCACCAGTTGGTCACGCGGTATTTCCAGATCTATATTTTTTAGATTGTGTTCGCGGGCGCCGCGAACTACCAGCTTCTTTTGAGTCATATTGTCACTTTTTTGGTAGTTGCCCTGGCTGAGATTGTCATAGGCAAGGGTCAGCGCTAGTTTATGCGAAAAGGTCAAACTGATACTTTACCATCGTCGCTCAATTTTCGCAAGGGGATTTGCGACCTTACCCGCCACATCTAATTATGGTCAACTTGGCTTGTAATGAATTTTAAATCATGTTATAATGAAATATAGCATCATTATGGTGAGTTACAGCTTCTGGGTTGCCGAAGCTCGACCAAACTAACCAAACTCAACGCAGGGTGAGCGTATGAGCGATTTGAAAAATATTAACCCTGATCCCGACAATGAAGAAGAGATCGAGTCCCCAACCGATGGTCCGCCGCCTGACTGGATGAAAACGGCCACCTCTTCGGCCGGTAGCTCCTTCAAGGAGAACGAAGCCCCGGAATGGTTGCGTAATATCCGCTCCGGTAAGGGCGTGTCTGCGGAGTCTGGAGTAAAAGCCGAACCTGTTGGCGACAAACCTGAAGCAGGCTCTGGTGAAACCTTGTCAGATTTAGAGCGCCTGTTGGCCGAGGAGGGCATCGATCTGACCGGCGTGGCCGATGACCGCCCCGAAGGGGCTGAGGGTATGTCGGTTAAGGATTGGATGATTGCTACTTCTGATGATGAAATCATCAGACGGAAAGTTGGGGCTGAACCCATTGAAGAAGCGGCGACTCCAGCTCCCGCAGAGGAGCCTGAATGGTCGCCCGCGCCAGCGCTGGAGTTTGCCCCCAACGTGCTGGAAGAAGAGTTGCCTGATTGGCTGCGGGAAATATCGGATGAAGTCGAGACATCTCCACCGTTGGTAGCTCCGCTTGAGGCCCGGCCAGTAGCGGCTAAACCGGCCGATGAAGCGGGGGTGTTGCCGGGCGATGAAGATTTACCCGACTGGTTGCGCGAGGTTTCTGAGCAAGTTCAAGCAGATGTACCCGCGGTTGTGAGTGAAACCAGGCCGGTTGCTGAGGTGGATGATTTGATGCTGAGGGATGAGGGTCTGCCTGACTGGTTGCAGGGTATTTCTGATGAGCCGGCTGCGGTAGCTGAGCCATTAGGCGAACCTGACCTTGGAGTGGACTTTGAAGCTGCTGAAGTCGATGAAGATGCCCCTGCCTGGCTAGAAGAAGTTGAAGAAGAGGAAGACCAGACCTTGGTACTTACTGCCACCAGCGATGATAAGTTCGTGGTAACCGATGAGTTACCCAGTTGGTTGCGTGAGGTGGATGAGGATCAAGCTGAATCCCCGGTTGTTCCAGCAGAGCCAGAACCTGAGCCAATTCTGCCGGAAGTGCCGTCTGAGACAGAGGCGGACATGCTTGAGGAAGAATTGCCTGATTGGTTGCAGGAAGCTGACGAAAGCGTGTTGGATATCGATCTTGGTCCTGACTTCGAGCCGGCGCCCTACCCCATAACCGATTCAACAGATACCGCTATCGACGAAGAAAATTTGCCGGACTGGTTGCGAGATGTTCAGGAAGCCGAAGTTGAAGCAGAATCTGAACTAGCCGGGTTAATGGAAGCTGAACCAGAGGTCGACGAAGAACTCGAGGAGATTAAAGCGGCTGGGCTCCCCGACTGGTTGAAAGAAGTTCAGGGCGAAGAAGCAAGTATTACTCCAGCCGTACCATCTCCTACGGTTGTTGAGCCTTCACCTATTACCTTTGAAACCGGGGCTGAAGTCGTTGAAGAGGAGTTTGAAGAGGAGTTACCGGATTGGTTGCGAGAAGCCGCCGATGAGTCGGCTGAAGCCGGGTTTGGGTTAGAAGTACTGGCGGCGGCCCCAGCCGCAGAAGCCAGGGAAGAATTGCCCGACTGGTTGCAAGGGATTGAGGTGGCCGAAGAAGAACCATTTGAACCCTCAGAACCAAGCCCTGATGAGTTTGGACTTGGCGCAGGTGAAGAGAAAGAAAGTCAACCGGCTCTGGTCCAAGAAGAATTGCCTGATTGGTTGAAGGAAGTTCAGGCAGAATCTGAGGAACTGGTTGCTTTCGAGCAGATTGCCGAGCTTGAAGTTGAAGAAAGCGTTGTGGTTGAGACAGAACTGCCAGACTGGCTCCAGGAGGAGGAAGAAGCCGAATTTCCAACAGAAGCGCTTCTACCTGAACCTGAGCCTGCGGTTGCTGAGGTAGCTGCGCCGGAACTCGAGATTCCGGTTGAAGGCGAGCCGGAAGAGGCCGAACCCATTTTGGTTGAACTTCCGACTACCCCTGTGGTTGTTGCAGAAGCGGCCGTACCGGCCGCCGGCGCCGGT
>CAYZHI010000012.1:0-20662 GCA_964477335.1 uncultured Caldilineaceae bacterium
GTGCATGGACGATGACGGCATTCCGGAAACGCCGGAGGCCCGGCTGAAGGTGGCGGCCAAGATCATCGAGCGGGCCGGTAAGTTGGGCATTGGCCCGGAGAATGTCATCATCGACCCGCTGGCGCTGACGATGGGCGCCGACAGCAACGCCGGCAAGATCGCCTTGCAGGCGCTGCGGTTGATCATCGACGAGTTTGGCGTCAACATCACCATGGGCGCCAGTAACATTTCGTTTGGTCTGCCCGATCGCAAGTACATCAACTCGGCCTTTATCGCTATGGCTATTTACGCCGGCATGACTTGCCCGATTACCAATCCGCTGGTGCCGGAAGTGAACACGGCCATTCTGGCGGCCGATCTGGTGATGGGTCGAGATGATTATGGGATGCGCTGGATTCAGAGCTATCGCCAGCGCCAAAAGGCCGCCGAGGGTAAATAAGCTGGAGCGGTTGTCTTGCAGGCAGGCGCATGGGCAACTTGAGGGGCACCAGATGAAGCTCACCGATGCAGACAGGGCTTATCGCCTGATCAAAGAGAAGATCATCACGGTGGAGATGCCGCCGGGATCGGTGATTCGGGAGACCCAGTTGATGGCAGAGTTGGGCCTGGGCCGGACGCCTATCCGCGAGGCGTTGATGCAACTGGAAACCGAAAATCTGGTTGAAGTGGTGCCTCGCCGGGGGCTGTTTGTGACCGAGATATCCATCACCGACTTGCAGCAAATCTATGAGGTGCGGGTAGAAATCGAGTCGCTGTGCGCCCGGCTGGCGGCCCAACGCTTCACCGCAGAGGATCTGGCCGAGATGAGATGCCTGGTGGCCGAGTATCAGGCTGCTGAAAAGAGCGACAAAAAGTGGCTGCTCGACCAGGACCGCCGCCTGCACTCCCTGCTGGCACGGGCAACCGGTAACAAGTTTTTGTACGATGAGTTCGAGAAGCTTTACAACTTATCAATCCGCATCTGGCATCTGGCCTTCAACCGGATGCAGCCTGAGGATGTTGACGTGGGAGCCCACCTCGATATCCTGGCGGCCATCGAGGCCGGTGATTGCGACCGGGCCGAACAGCGGATGCGGGAACATATTGAGCATTTTCATAGCACCATCAGGCTGTATCTGTAACCGGTAGCAGAGTAGCAAGTTGCAGGTTAGCAAAGTTGCACAGTTGTAAGGTTTCTTAAATCATTAACAATTCACAGTTCAAAATTCACAATTAATTATTTTCATAGGAGGACAAACACTATGAGCGAGATTTTATCGTCAATCTCAACTGCCGTTATCACCGGCAATCTGGATGACTGCGCCAAATTGACCAAGCAGGCGCTGGACTCGGGTCTATCGGCCCAGGAAATTTTGGATAACGGTTTGATGCCCGGCATGGATCACGTCGGCGTGGAGTTCAAAGCCGGTAATATGTTTGTGCCGGAAGTGCTGCGCTCAGCCCGGGCAATGCAGAGTGGGATGGACCTGCTCAAACCATTGCTGGCTGAAACCGGCTCGGCGATGAAGGGTAAGGTGCTGTTGGGCACGGTCAAAGGTGACCTGCACGACATCGGCAAGAACCTGGTGGCGATGATGTGCGAAGGGGCCGGTTTTGAAGTTAAGGATTTGGGCAAGGATGTGGCCCCCGAAACCTTTGTGAACGAAGTGAAAGCGTACAATCCCGATATTCTGGGGATGTCGGCGCTGCTAACCACGACGATGCGGACGATGGAACATACCATCAAGGCGCTGGAAGAGGCTGGCCTGCGCGATAAGGTCAAGATCATGATCGGCGGCGCGCCGGTTACCCAGAGTTTTGCCGACCAGATTGGGGCCGACGCCTACGCCTCCAATGCGGCGGCCGCGGCTGATCTGGCCAAAAAATTTGTCGGCGCGGCGTAACGGTTAAGCAGTTATCAGTTATCAGTTATCAGTTATCAGTAAACAGTGATTACTAATCATTGATGACTGAACACTGATCACTGAACACTGATCACTGAACACTGATGACTGATTACTAAGAACAGAAAGGAGTTCCTTAATGCGGACGAATTATCGAGTCAATTCGGGAGTTCGCTTTCAAATGCTCTCGAATGACCAATTGGAAGAGTTATTTTGGGGTGTGCTCCATTTGCTGGAGTATACTGGCCTGGACGTGCACCACGAGGAAGCGCGCGATATTCTCAAAAAGGCGGGCGCCTGGGTGGATGGGCTGCGGGTGCGTATTCCCTCGTACCTGGTGCGGAAATCGCTGGAGCTGGCCCCGCGCAGTTTCACCCTGTTTGCCCGCGACGGCAACCCCAAACATGATATTCATATCGGTCCCGGCCGGGCGCACTTTGGCCCTGGTCCCACCTGCCCCAATTTCATCGATGTGGAAACGCTGGAACGTCGCCCCTACGTTAAGAGCGATGTGCCGCTGGTGGCCAAAGTGGTCGACGCCCTGCCCAATATCGACTTCTGCGAGTCGCTGGGTACGGTGAGCGATGTGCACTATGACCTGGGCGCGCTCTACGAATTTGCCGGCATGTTCCCCAACACCAGCAAACCCATCGTCGCCTGGTCTTATGACTGGCACGATTCGGCGGCCATTCACCAAATCGCCATCACCGAAGCGGGCGGCCAGGAAGCTTTTGAGCGGCGGCCTAACTATGTCCACTACTGCGAGCCGCTGTCGCCGCTGGTGAGCACCTTCGAGGCGCTGGACAAGCTGATTTTTGCGGCCAAGCACCGGGTGCCCCTGATCTTCACTCCCTGCCCCATTGCCGGTGGCACCGCACCGGTCACCGCCGCCGGGATCATCACCCAGGGCGCGGCCGAGTCGTGGATGGGGCTGACGGTGGCGCAGGCCCTGCAGCCGGGGCTACCCTTCTTTATGGGTGGGGTTTACTCGGTGATGGATATGAGTTCGATGATTTTGGCCTACGGCGCGCCGGAGCTGTCGCTGATGATGGCCGGCCTGACCGAGTTGGCCCATTACGCCGGCTTACCGCTGTGGCAAACCGGCGGCTGCACCGACTCCAAGACCTTTGACGGGCAGGCGATCATCGAAGGTTCGCTGTCGTGCTTCTTCTCCGCTCTCAGCGGCGGCGATTTGACCCACGACGTGGGCTACACCGAAAGCGCTATGACCGGCTCGGTCTTCCAATTGGCCGCTATGGATGAGGCTATCGGCTATGGTCGGCGCATCACCCGCGGCATCGAAGTGAATGAAGATACGCTGGCGGTGGAGGCTATTCAGCGGGTTGGCCCCAACGGTCACTACCTGAAGGATGAGCACACTCGCCGTTACTACAAAACTGAATTCTGGTATCCCAACCTGTGCGACCGCAACAGTTTTGAAGACTGGGACATGATGGGCCGGCTGACCATGAAGGATCGGACTATCGAGCGGGTGCGGGAGATTTTGGCCACGCACGAAGCCTCGCCCATCAAACCGGAGACCGAAAAGGTCATCCAGAAAGTTTTGGAAGAAGCCGAAGAGCGGGTGAAGGATAAGGCTTAACGTCTGACTAATGGAACAGGAGAAAAAATAATGAGCGCATTATTTGAGCAACTTTCCACCGTAATTTTGGAGGGAGATAGTAAAAAGTCGCCTGAGTTGGTGCAAAAAGCTCTGGACCAGGGCTTGCCGGCCAAAGAGATTCTGGAGAACGGCCTGATTGTCGGCATGAATGAGGTTGGGGTCCGTTTCAAGCGGGGCGATATGTTCGTGCCCGAGGTGTTGATGTCGGCTGAGGCCATGCAGGCCGGCCTGGATGTGTTGCGGCCCCATCTGGTGGCCAGCGGCGTTAAACTACAGGGCAAGATTGTGCTGGGCACGGTCAAGGGTGACCTGCACGATATCGGCAAGAATCTGGTCGGGATGATGTGCGAAGGCGCCGGTTTTGAGATTATCAACCTGGGCTTTAACGTCGAACCGGAGAAGTTTGTCGAGGCCGTCAAAGCGCACAAGCCCGATATTGTCGGCATGTCAGCGCTGCTGACCACCACGATGCGGGCGATGGGCTACACCATCAAAGCCCTCGAAGAGGCCGGGCTGCGCGACAGCGTCAAGATCATCGTTGGCGGCGCGCCGGTGGACGAAGAGTTCGCCAAGCGTATCGGCGCCGATGGTTATGGCTCCAATGCCCCCGCCGCGGCCGATCTGTGCAAGAAGCTGGTGGGGGGGGCGTAGACGGTTGCAAGTAGCAGGTTGCAGGTGGCAGGTTGCAGGTGGCAGGTTAAAAGTTGTTATGGAGATAGGCAAACCAGCCAACCAACCAACTAACCAGCCAACCAACCAATTGTAACCCCAACTACCTGCCCAGAAAAGGAGTTGATATGTCGTCACCGGAAAAGTTACCTGTGGTCATCCTGGCCTGTCAAGTGATGGAGAGTATGCTGGAGGGGCTGATCCCCGATGGGCTGGCCAGCCAGGTTACCTATTTTGATTACGGGCTGCATCGCGCCCCGGACAAAATGACCTGGACCTTGCAGGAGGCCATCGACAGCATCGAGCAGCCCAGCCTGGTAGTTTTAGGTTACGGCCTGTGCGGCAACGGTTTGCGGGGTATCAAGGCGGGCCGGCATACCTTGCTGGTTCCCCGCGTTGATGACTGCATTGCCCTGTTATTGGGTTCCCGGCAGGCCTACATCCGGGAGTTCGAAACTGTGCCCGGTACGTATTACCTGAGCAAAGGTTGGCTGGAGTCCGGTAGTCACCCCCTCAAAGAGTACCATGAGTATGTGGAGCGGTACGGCCCTGAAGATGCCGCCTGGGTGATGGACCAGCAATACCAGCATTACGAACGGCTGGTGATGGTCGCCCACAACCAGGCGGACCTGGACAAGTACCGGCCCCAGGCGCAGGAAGTGGCCAAGTATTGCGAACGGTGGGGTTTCCGGTACGAGGAAATCCTCGGCTCCGACGCCTACGTGCGGCGACTCATCGAGGTGGCTGCGGCCTTGGACCAGGCCGACGGTGACTTTGTGGTCATCCCGCCCGGTGGGGAGATTCGCCAGGATCAATTTATTCGGTAGCAGGTGGCAGGTTGCAAGTTGCAAGTAGCAGGTTGGAAGTTGCAGGTGGCAGGTTACAGGTAATAACCAACTAACTAACCAGCCAACCAGCCAGCCAACTGCCAACGAACTTACATTATGATGTCAACGTAAGTGATAGGAGATTTGATATGCAAGTGAGAAAAACCAATTATCTGGTCAACGCCACCCCGACATTGCAGGTTTTGACCGAGGACGAGATCGAGGCGATCTACTTCTCGGCTTTGCGGGTGCTGTACGAAACCGGGGTGCGAGTTTACGATAAAGAAGGGGTTGAGGTGGCCTACTCCGGGGGGGCTATCATCGAGGATACCACCCACGACAGCAGCCTGGTTAAGATGCCGCCGTGGATGGTCGACAAAGCCCGGGCAACTCTGCCCAAAAAAGTGGTCGTCATCGGCCCCGACCGCCAGCACCGGATGGAACTCTACAAGAACCAGATCTATTTTGGGGCCGGTTCCGACACCCCCTTTACCATCGACCCTTATACCGGCCAGCGCCGGCGGGCAACCTACAAGGACGTGAAGAACTTTGCCAAACTGGCTCAGGCCCTGCCCAACCTTGATTTCCATATGTCGCTGGGCATTACCCAGGATACCGCTGTAGGCACGTACGACCGCTGGCAATACCTGGCCATGCTGGAAGCGACCACCAAGCCCATCAACATTACTGCGGTGGACCTGGAAGGGCTGAACGACCAGTTGGAGATGGCCTACATCCGGCTGGGCGGCAAAGACGAGTGGCGCAAAGGCCCCTGCTTCTCGCTCTACATCGAGCCGGTCTCGCCGCTGAGCCACTCCGAAGAAGTGGTCCAGAAGCTGCTCTTTGCCACCGACCACGAGATTCCGTTTGTTTACACCCCCTGTCCCCTGGCCGGCGCCACCGCGCCCTGCACCCTGGCCGGTACGGCCGTGCAGGCCCTCACCGAGAGCCTGTTTGGAATCGTGCTCAGCCAGATCCGCAAGCCGGGCGCGCCGCTGATCATCGGCGGGTTGATGTCGAATATGGATATGAAAACTGCGGTCTACTGCTACGGCTCGCCGGAGATGGCCCTGCTCAGCGCGGCCTACACCGAGATCACCAAGTGGCTGGGCGTGCCGGAGTACGAGACGGCCGGCTGCTCCGATGTGAAAGTGTTTGACGAGCAGGCGGCGATGGAAGCCACGATGAATATCGCCACGGCGGCCCTGATTGGCGGCAACATGATCCACGATGTGGGTTACATCGAGCAGGGGCTGACCAGTTCGCCGGAGATGATGGTCGCCTCGAATGAGATCATCAGCATGGTCAAGCGCATCATGCGCGGCATCCCGGTGGATGATACGACCAAGGCTTTGGACGTGATGGATCAGGTCGGGCCGGGCGGTCACTATCTGGATCACGACCATACCTACAATCGCTTCAAGACGGAAATCTGGCAGCCTAAGCTGATGGATCGCCAGGTCTGGGAAAACTGGGAACTGGCCGGTAGTAAGGACTTCCAGCAGCGTGTCCACGAGCGGGTCATCGAAATCCTGGAAACTGAGACCGAGCCGCTTCTGGATGAGGCCATGTACAAAGAACTGCGCCGCATCTGCGAGTTGGCCGATGCTCGCCACAAGGATGAAGAGCTAGACGTGCAGATGTTTGTTTAGGGAGTAAGAAGTAAGAAGTAAGGAGTAGGGAGGAAGTAGGAAAATCTCCCTACTCCTCACTAAACAGTGCAACTGTTTTTTCTCAGCAATCATGTAGCCAGGTAGCAAACTTATACCCTTGTCACCTGCTACCTGCTACTTGCTACCTGCTACTTTGCTACGTGTAACTGCATCTTGGAGGTCCGACCATTTCCCAACAGAGCTTAGTCTTAGGTATAGATACGGGTGGTACTTATACCGACGGCGTGCTACTGGACTACACCTCGCGTCAGGTGCTGGCCACCCATAAAAGCCTCACAACCAAGCGAGACTTTTCGATTGGCATTGAGAACGTCATCGACGCCATTCACATTGACGAGCCGGCCGCCATCAAAATGGTCTCCATCTCCACCACCCTGGCCACCAATGCCATTGCCGAGGGCAAGGGTAAGCGGGTGGCCCTGCTGCTGATCGGCTACGACCCGGAGTTAATCGCTTCCTTCAAAATGGACCGGCAGTTTGCCACGCCTCATTACTACTACTTTGCCGGCGGACACGATCTCTACGGCCGGGAGAAAGAGCCGCTCGACCTGCCAGCCCTGCTGGCCAAGGTGACCGAAATCAAGATGCAGGTCGATGCCCTGGCCGTCTCAAGCTATTTCAGCCCGCTCAACCCGGAGCATGAAAACCGGGCTTACCAGGCCATCTCCAGCATTTGCGACCTGCCGGTAGTGCTAGGCCATCAGCTTTCAACCAAACTTGGCTCGGTGGAGCGAGCGACCACGGCCGCGCTCAATGCCTCGCTGTTGGCGGTGCTGCAGGATTTTGTAATTGCCGTGCGGCGGGCGATGGAGCGGCGGGAGATCGACGCGCCGCTGATGGTGGTGCGCGGCGACGGCACCCTGATGAGCGATGAGTTTGCCGCCCGCACGCCGGTTGAGACGATCCATTCCGGCCCGGCGGCCAGCGCCATGGGCGGGCGGTTTTTGTCTCATTTGGATGATATTTTGATTGTGGATGTTGGCGGCACCACCACCGACCTGGCCTTGATTCAGGCCGGGCAGGTGGCCGTTAGTGAGGAGGGGGCGACCGTCAGCGATTACAAGACCGCGGTCAAGGCGGCCAATTTGCTCTCCATCGCCCTGGGCGGCGACAGTCATATCGCCCTGAATCGGGAGAATGAAGTGGTGGTTGGCCCGGAACGGGTGGTTCCCCTGGCCTACCTGGCCCACCAATATCCGCATATCCAAAATCGATTGAAACTATTGTCGCGGCGGCCCAAGCCCCAGGCTACCCCCGACTGGCTGGAATATTGGTTTTTGCTGCGGGAACCGGCCAATCCAGATTCCCTGAAAACCGAGAAAGAAAAGAAGTTGGTCAGCTTTTTACGCCAGGGTCCCCAGCCGGTGCCGGAGATCATTAAGCATTTGAACGTGTTTCACCAGGGACAGCTTGGCGCGGAGGAGCTGCTGCGCCGGGAGATTATCGGCAAAGCCGGTTTGACGCCGACCGACCTGATCCACGTGGCCGGCCTTTACACTCCCTGGGATGTCGAAGCGGCTGAGTATGGCTTGAATTGTTTTAGCCGCCATCTATTCTGCGAACCGGTTGAGTTGAACCAACAAGTCTGGTCGCAGATTACCGAGATGATTATTCAGGCGATCATTACTTTTCTCAGCGGTAAAAAACTAAACCAGCGTATCCAGGCCAGCGCTGATCTTGGCCTTTGGTTCTTCCGCAACAGTATTTACCAGACGCATCCGCACCTGGAAACCAGCTTTCACTTGCGCCAGCCTATCGTCGGCATTGGCGCGCCGGCGGGTATCTTTCTGAAAGAGGTGGCCAATATCCTCCATACCGACCTGATTTTGCCGGAGCATCACCAGGTTGCTAACGCTATTGGCGCAATTGCCGGCAGTGTGATGGTGGCCGAGGAGATTCTGGTCTATCCGCACCTATCTCGCGAAGGTTTGGATGTAATCGGCTATTTTGTCCAGGCCAGCGACGAACGCCAGGAGTTTGAGGATTTGGCTTATGCCCTGGCTTACGCCCGCACGCTGAGCCACGATCGGGCATTGGGGGCGGCCCTTCGCTCCGGGGCGGATAATCCCCAGGTGGTTATTGAAGAAATCAGCGACGGTTTAGACACCTATCGTATTCGGGCCAAAGCGATGGGTAATCCGCGTTTAATGAGGTAGGTGGCTGGTTGGTTAGATGGCTGGTTGGCTGTCAAATCTTGCGTTCCCAAGCCAACCAACCAACAAGCAAACCAACCAACTAACCAAGGAGACAATTATGCAACTAAGTCGAGTTGATACCCAACGAGCTTATGAGTTGATCTGGGATAAGATTACCAGCCTGCAATTGGCGCCTGGCTCCTCGGTCAATGAACCGCAATTGGCGGAGGAGCTGGATTTGAGCCTGGTCGCGGTGCGGGAAGCTCTAAAGCTGCTGGTCTTCGATGAGTTGGTGGTGGTAACGCCTCGGCACGGGTTGTACATCAGCGATATCAATCTGTCGGACCTGGCCCAACTGAGTGAGATGCGCCTGGCGCTGGAGGCGCTCTGCGCTCGCCAGGCCACCGAGCGCGCCACCGCCGATGATATCGCCGTCCTGGAAGCCCTCCGCCAGGAACAAGCCGCCATTCCTCCGGAGGATAGTCGTCGTCTCTTTGAAGTAGATCACAAATTTCACCAGGCTGTGGCCCGAGCCGCCCACAATAAATATATGGCCCGCACCCTGGATCAGTTCTATGGATTGTCGCTGCGACTGTGGTATCTGGTGTTGCCGCATCTGGATTTTCTACCGGCAGCCGTGGAGAAACATCTGGACTTAGTGGCAGCCATCAAAGCCGGCGACGCCGACCGGGCTGAAGCCATCATGCGCGATCATGTGCAAAGTTTCTATGACAAAGTGCAAGAAATTTTGCAGGCCCAATGAGTCACTGGGGATTGGACAATTGACCGATCACCTGACAATCTCCCAATCTCCAATCCCCCAATTTCCCAATTTTGAACTTTTCCGCAAGGCATGGTATGCTTTGCTGGTTGATTGGCCGGTGGATGACCCCGCCACTCCCCAATAAGAAAAAATCTCAGGACGTCAGCAGAAATTATGCCCAAAATTACAGTAATCTATGGTGAAAAAGTTGAAACGGTTGAAGCCGCCGTTGGCAGTATCATCGGTGAGGCCATTGCTGCGACGGGACTACCGCTAGAGCAGCCCTGCGCCGGACGAGGCACCTGCGGTAAATGCAAGATATTGGTCGAGGCAGGCGTGGCGCCCCCTGATGCTATTGAGTTTGAGAATCTCACCGTGGGTGAGTTGGCTGTGGGCAATCGGCTGGCCTGCCGGGCCAGGGTTGAAGGCGACGCCAAAGTGACGCTGGCCCCCATCGTTGTCTACTCCAACAAAATTTTCCACGCCAGCAACCGTTACAAGCGGGACAAGGATGTGCCGCTGGGCCTGGCCATCGACCTGGGTTCGACTACGGTGGCCGCCTTTCTAACGATGCTCGATAACGGCGAAGTCGCCGCGGGCGGCGGCGGGCTGAATCAGCAAACCGTATTTGGGGCCGACGTCATCTCCCGCCTGGCCGCGGCGACCGATGACCCGATAAACGCCGAACGGCTGCACAAGCTGGCCCTGGCTTCCATCAACCAGGCCGTCGACTCGTTGAAGTTGTCGCCCAAAGTCCGGGAGCGGATCGAACGGGTGACTATCGTTGGCAATGTAGCTATGCATCACCTGCTGGCTAAACTACCGCTCCATACCCTGGCGGTTATCCCTTTTCAACCTTACAGCAAGGCGGCGATCCCGGATGCCACGGCGCTCATGGGCGGCATTTTCCCGGAGGGGGCCAGAGTTAGCTTGCCGCCGATGATCGGCGGGTTTGTCGGCTCCGACGCCCTGGCCTGCCTGGCCTATTTTGGCTTTGACCGGCCGGCCGGCCCGATGGCCGCTATCGACCTGGGCACCAATGGCGAAGTGATGGTCACCGACGGCCGGCGTATTGTGACCGCGTCTACGGCCGCAGGGCCTGCCTTTGAAGGGGTCAATATCTCCTGCGGCACGCGGGCCGTTGATGGGGCCATTACTAAAGTTGAGCTTGATGGCGACGGATTTGTTTTCAAGACGATTGCGGATGAAGCCCCCATTGGGTTAACCGGCTCCGGTCTCCTGAGTATCGTGCACGAACTGCGCCAGGCCGGGGTGATTGAGTCGAGCGGGCGGATGGTTGATCAACCCCCTGTTTTTGCCGATCGTATTGGCCTGGATGCTCACGGCACTCGTTTCCTCCGCTTGACTTCCGACGGCAGCCTGAAGCTGTCGCAGTGGGATGTGCGGGAGTTGCAAAAAGCCAAGGGAGCTATTCGGGCGGCCATCGATATTCTGATAGCCCAACTTAATTTGAAACCGGCCGACCTGGAACGGGTCATTCTGACCGGCTCTTTTGGCGGGCAGATTGATATCGACGCCGTGCTGGGGCTGGGCATGATCCCGCCGGTGCGGCGAGAAGTCGTCGAGACCACAGCGAACGGGGCCGGTTTTGGCGCGGCCATGTTCCTGACGGATGAAGGCTTTGCCCTGGGCGTCGAGTTGGCCAACCGGGCCGAGCAAATCGACCTGGATCAAGACGCCGATTTTCACGTGCGCTACGTCGGCGGGATGGAACTGTCGCCCAACGGCTGGGCAGAGCGAGACTAAATCAAACTGATGCCAGAGCCAACTGCCATCTCTTTTGTTCGACACGGCCACGTTCATAATCCCCAAAAGATCGTCTACGGTCGCTTGCCGGGTTTTGGTTTGAGTGAGA
This sequence comes from uncultured Caldilineaceae bacterium, assembly GCA_964477335.1. Lineage (GTDB taxonomy): Bacteria > Chloroflexota > Anaerolineae > 4572-78 > J111 > CAYNLK01. The sequence continues at coordinate 11,451 of CAYZHI010000012.1, forward strand.
CAGGCCAGCAGCAGGCCAGGGCTGCCGCCGCTGTCTGCCGCGATTGGAATCTGGCGGCAGCTTTTTGCAGTCCCCAATTGCGCGCCCGCCAGACGGCCGAGATTATTCTGGCGGCTCATCCGGGTTTGAGCCTGTCAGTTTCACCCTTATTGGACGAAGTTCATATGCCGTATGATGGTTATAGCCTCAGCGAGATGACCGCTCGCAACTGGGATATCTACACCGGCGTGGGGCCGGAGTACGAACAGCCGGCGGATTTGGTTGCCCGGATGCGCCAATTTTTGAACCATGTGCGCCAGGAATATCCCGGCCAACACGTGCTGGCGGTTAGCCACGGCGATCCGATTGCTTTTTTGATTCTGTGGGCCAAAGGGATGCCGCTGCGGGCCGACCAGAAAGAGACGCTGACCAGGCTGGGCTTTACCGATGATTATCCTCAGCCTGCCTCGATCACCACGGTTACCTTTCAAACAGTTGCAGCCGATGAACGGCCGGGTCTGGGCTACGTCAAACCCTACTGACATCGTAATTGGCTACCCAATCCCCAGCCAAACCGGAACCAAATCGGGTTTATTGAACCGCAAAGGCCGCCAAGAAGGCCAAGAAAATAAAACTTAAGAGTCTTTGCGCCCTTGGCGTTCTTTGCGGTAAATCTTCTGGCTCACTTTGCAAGAAACTGGCTGATAAGACGCTAGAATTGGAACGGAGGCTTAACCTGTGTATAATAGAGATAATTAGTTGGCTAATTCATCAATCAAAATCCCTGGCCTAACATCAATTTTGAGTTAACTTGGCGCCCGCTGCACCAGAGACGTAACAGTGGGAGAGATGAATAATATTTTTGAAATTTTGGGCAACGCCGCCGACGGCGCCTTTGTCATCGATGAAGAGCAGCGCATTGTCTATTGGAATGAAGCTGCTGAAGCAATACTTGGCTACACCCCGGAAGAGGTGTTGGGCCAGAGTTGCTATGAAATTTTAGGCGGCTGTGATGACCACGGCCGGGCGATCTGTTGCCCCCAGTGCTACATCTCCGTAACCGCCGCACTCACCGGCAAAGCCGTGACCAGTTACGATGTAGCTACCCGCACCAGCTCTGGCCAGATGCGCTGGATCAGTGTGACCATCCTCGTTGTCCCCCAGACTCAAGACAGTTCGCCTCCCCTGGTAGTTCACCTTTTTCGCGACGCCACCAAAAAGAAACAGCGCGAGAAATTCATTCTGCAAATGCTCGTCGAAGCGGAAACTATCCAGGCCGCGACTGTTACATCCCGGCCCCTCTCCTCAGCCGGGGAATTAGCCGAGGAGTTGACCGAGCGTGAGCGGGAGGTCCTAGCGCTGCTGGCACAGGGACTCAATACCCATGATATTGCCAAATCCCTCTCGATCAGCTCTGCCACGGTGCGAAACCACGTCCAAAATATCTTGAATAAACTCCAGGTCCACAGCCGGTTGGAGGCGGTGGCCTATGCCTTTGAGCATGGGCTGATTGATCGAGAGTAACTACTATGGCTGGCAATCACAAAATTCAATCCGGTGTTCCAGTTCAGGCAAATCTATTTATTAGCGATCCTAAAGATGCCTACCGCCAGATTCGCAATTATTTGGCCGGTCGTTTAGTTGGCGCTACCCGTGACGAGACACTTTTGGAAGAAGTTATCAAATGCCTCTTTTGTAAACTTTACCTCAATCACCAAAAAAACAAATTGCCTAGCTATAACTCCTTCGAATTGCTAAACCAATATCGTAACGCATTTGCCGAGATCAAAAAACTTCTACCCAATCTTTACAAACAAGATGAAGAATTGCTCCTTGATCCTGTAAGTCTGGCGTATGTTGACGGCAATCTTGAGGCGTTGCAACTGGGTACCTTCGATAACGACCCTTTTGGGGATGCGTACGAGGCGTTTATCGGCAGTGGAGTTCGTGGGCAGGAAGGTCAATTTTTTACCCCCCAGAATGCGGTTCATCTCCTAATTTCAATGGTTGACCCCAAGCCAGGCGAACGAGTTATTGACCCTGCTTGTGGTGCTGGCGGCTTTCTTAGTGGCACAGTTCGTCACCTTTTAAGGCAAGGCGTGGCTGCTACCGAAGCTGTAGCTAATGTTTATGGGGTGGATAAAGACTATTTTTTGGCAAATTTGGCTTCTGCCAGGTTATCAATTAGCACTCTAACCCCGGCTAATATCTACTGCGGCGACTCGCTGGCCTGGCAAGGAGAAAACGGTCACGAGTTTGAATTATCCAATCGTTTTGGGACATTTGATGTGGTGCTTACCAATCCGCCATTCGGGTCTCGGATTGTGGCTGCTTCACGCCAAGTGCAAAAAACCTTTCAGCTAGGTCATAAATGGCGTTGGGAACGACGTGCAGGTATATACAAACAGATAAGTGAGTTGCAATCCTCCGTGCCGCCTCAGGTGTTATTTATTGAACGTTGTCTAACCCTGGCAAAACCGGGCGGACGTTTAGGCATCGTTGTTCCTGAAAGTTTGATTTCAAGCAAAATTCATCGCTATGTGATGCAATATATCAGGCAACATGCCGATGTGCGGGCTGTCATTGGTATGCCCGAAGAACTTTTCAAAACATCGGGCAAAGGGGGAACGCATACAAAAACGGCGCTGCTATTTTTACAGAAACATCCCGACGATAACAACTCTAGCAACTTTATTTTTATGGCAGAAGCCAAATGGTGTGGTCAAGATAGTCGTGGTCAAAAAATTCACAAGGACGATTTACCGTTTATTGAGGAAAAATTTGCCAGTTTTCAACAAGGCAAATTAATCGGTGCCAGCCACCTGGGCTATTCTGTGGCTAAGGCCAAGATAGTTGATGATATTTTTGCGCCACGGTACTACAACCCGGAAGTTGAGGGAGAAATTTCTGCCCTTGAAGTAACTCACGATTTGGTGACAATTGGTGAGTTAGTGTCAAATGGCCTTTTGGAGATAACCAAAGGAGATGAGATAGGTAAGCTCTCCTACGGCACAGGTCCAATTCCTTTTGTGCGTACCTCAGATATTTCCAATTGGGAAGTTAAGGTAGACCCTAAACATTGCGTTAGTGAGGAAATTTACCGGGAACTTGCCCCCAAGCAAGATGTTCGCGAAGGCGATATTTTGATGGTCAAAGATGGAACTTATCTAATTGGCACCTGTGCCTTTATTACAAAGTATGACACCAAGATTTTATTCCAGAGTCACTTGTACAAATTGCGTGTCACCGACCCGGATAAATTATCTCCTTATTTGCTACTGGCAGCCTTAAGTTCTAAACCGGTCCAGAGGCAGATAAAAGCTAAACGTTTCACCCAGGATATAATAGACTCTTTGGGTGACAGAATTTTGGAATTGATTTTACCGTTGCCAAAAGAAGTGCGGCGGCGGGAAAAAGTGATAAATATGGTCAAGCGGTCAATAGAAGAACGGGTTGAAGCGCGTGAATTGGCCCGTAGGGCGAGGGTTGAAATAGTTGGTGATATGGATGATAGTTCGTTATTTTAAGCCCACTTGTTCGTAATTCTCCGAGATTCTACGCAATAAAGCGCGCACTTGTTGAAGGGATAACGAACCCTGAATCCGATTGCCGTCATCCGTAATCCAGCTTATGTTGGCGGCTATGTGACCGATTTGTTTAGGGTCGTTGTCAGCTTTCAAAGGGTTTAGATGTCCCACCTGGAATGTAGCTGCCCCGTGGATAGGGTTGAGGATTTCTTCTTTGAATTTGTCAAATGCTAGAACGTCCATCGTGATGGGGCATCGGACGGGGATTTCTAACGGTTGTAAAACATCGTGCTTTGCTAAAATTTGTTGCAGGTCGTTGGGAAAGCCATCAAAATGGCAAACTTGGTTGATTAAAGTGTATTCAATCTCTAAACAATGGCGGCGGAAGGAAAACTGCACGCTTCCAGGGTGTACCTCCCATCGTTTTTCCCGGTTAGTTTGATGTTCACCGGTTTGAGCACGATCTGTCAAATACGTTTTAACCTTAATTTTTTCGTATACGGCCTTGAAGAGAGCAGCATACGGATTTAGCCGGCTATGGCCGAGTAATTGGCGCAATTCAACTACCCGACGTGGCAGATCGCCAAAAAACCAATAGATATTATCCGGCTGATGGATTCGATTGTGAACTCTTCGTTCTCTGTAGTCAAGAGGGATTTCATACGGCAGGCGGCTATTCGCTCGAAATAGGTGCAAAAGTTCCTGGTTTGATTGATCGTTTAATGCCTCGGCTAGATTATCCCCAGTTTCTTCAAAAATCTGCAAACATTCCTCATAACTGGCGTAACGAGGATCATTGCGGCTTAAAAAATCATCCCAACGAAGAACAACTTTTGTCGCGCCGCCCCTACTTCTAACGATTTCTGCCAGAAAAATAGCGCGTAACATTCCTTTGAAAGTATGATTGGCTGAATTTTGATCCAATTTGGAGACCAGCATAGCATAGTAATGCTGGTAGGGGGCGAGATTAGCGGAGAGAAGATCTTGAGATAACCGGTTCATCTTGAACCTGGTTGGGGCAACTGCTTCGGTAAAGATATTTACGGCTCTATCCGGCATTGCTAATCCTCAAACTCATAAGCGGCAAACAAATCGGCGATAGAGAGGTTCAGGGCTTTGGCAAGTTTAGCAATATTTATCAGCGACACATTCCTTTTTCCTCGCTCAATATCGCCGATATAGGTCCGGTGCAGTGACGCCTTCTCGGCCAGTTCCTCTTGAGATAGATTAAGTTCTTGCCTTCTTTTTCTGATGGCAAGTCCAAAGTAGAGTCGCACATCTCTTTTTTCAGCCATAGTCTCCAACGTTACCCCAATGAATACAATAAGTCTACAGACAATAAGTGACATTTTGTTATTTTGAATAAGACCGTTCTATCCAGGTAGATAGTAGGTTTGGCGATCTATTTCAGAATAAAATGATGCAAATGCACTAGGCAAAAATAGTGCATTTGCATCTTCTGCTATCAGCTTGAGTAGGTTATTATTAGTCCGTAGCGTGCAAAGTATGCAAAGCGCTCAAAGTGTGCAAAGTGTTTGAGGGGGTCATCGTATGAAAAAACCTGAGGTAGCTGGCCATCGTTATCTGACCCGGTCAGAAGTGGCTGAAATTTTTGAGGTCTCTCCCAGTACGATCACCCGTTGGGCCGAAGCCGGGAAGTTGCCCACGGTCAAAACGCTGGGAGGACAGCGACGGTACGAGGCCAAAACTGTGATGGAACTGGCTCATGAACTTATGCAAGAAAAGGAGACAAATAAGGAGATAGATATGGAAAAAACAGATATTGCCGTACCGGCGATGTACGGCGATCACCACGTCCTGGAGGTACGACGTATTCTATTGGCCCTGCCTGGCGTTGCGGATGTTTATGCCAGCAGCAGTTTTCACACCGTTCAGGTCACTTACGACCCGGCCAAAGTGAGTCTGGAAGAATTAAAAGCCAAACTCGACGAGGCTGGCTACCTGGGCGAGTTGCCGGTTCCGGCTGAAACAGCCACGCCGGCAACAGAAACAAATGGCAAACAAAAGGCATACTTCCGCCACACGATGGCCTATGAGCAAGGGAGACAGGTGGTCAGTTTTGCTCAAAATGTTAGCTATACCGGTCGTCCGCTGTGGTCCTGCCCGGGGGTGGGTGTCATTAAGGCAACGGAGATAGATTAAGGAGAAAACCGATGGCTAAACAACAACGAACTGCCCAAGAACATTCTATTGATCCGGCGGCCCAGCAGATGCTTATTCGGGCGGATGAGCTGGGCATCGGCACGGCCTTTCACCGGGCCGACGCTATGCCGCCCTGCAATATCGGCTCGGCCGGGCTGTGCTGCAAATTGTGCGGTATGGGTCCCTGCCGGCTGACCAAGGATGGTTCCACCGGCGTCTGTGGGGCCACCATTGACACCATTCAGGCTCGTAACCTGGTGCGAGCCATCGCCGCCGGCGCGGCGGCCCACTCCGACCACGGCCGGGATATGGCTTTCACCCTCAAAGCTGTGGCCAACGGTGAGGCCGAAGGCTATATGATCCGCGATGTGGCCAAGTTGCGCACGGTGGCCGCCAAATACAACATTCCCATCGAAGGCCGGTCACCGGAGGAAATCGCCAATGATCTGGCCGACTTGTACATTGCCCAGTTCGGACAGCAAAAAGGCGCCGTGGCGCCGGCCGTCCGGGCCCCCAAAAAAAGACAAAAACTGTGGAAAGAGCACGGAGTCTTGCCGCGGGGTATTGACCGCGAGGTCGTTGAGTGTTTGCATCGCACCCACATTGGCGACGATCAGGATTTGGAGCACCTGCTTCAGCACGCCGTGCGTACCGCCTTGTCTGACGGTTGGGGCGGCAGCTTAATCGCCACCGACATTTCTGACATCCTGTTTGGCACCCCCGCTCCGATTCTGGGACAGGCCAACTTAGGCGTGTTGAAGGATGATATGGTCAACGTGGTCGTCCACGGCCACGAACCGACCCTCAGTGAGATGATTGTCGGCGCCTCCCAGGACCCCGAAATCATCGCCTACGCCCAAGCCGCCGGAGCCAAAGGGGTGAACCTATCCGGCATCTGCTGCACGGCCAATGAAATCCTGATGCGCCAGGGTATCCCCGCTGCCGGTAACTTCTTGCAGCAGGAGTTAGCCATCCTCACCGGCGCGGTTGAAGCTATGGTGGTCGATGTGCAGTGCATTATGCAAGCCCTGGTTGGGTTGGCCCAGAATTTCCACACTCAGATCATCACTACCTCCCCCAAAGTCAGAATCAAAGGGGCTACTCACATCGAGTTCGATGAGCACAAAGCTTTGACCATCGCCAAAAATATTCTGAAACACGCCATTGATAATTACAAGAACCGGGGCGCCACTCGTATCCCCGATGTGCGTGAAGATCTGATCCCCGGCTTTTCCCACGAATATATCAACTATATGCTCGGCGGCAGTTTCCGGGCCTCCTTCCGCCCGCTCAATGACGCCATTATGGCCGGGCGTATTCGCGGCGTGGCCGCTATTGTGGGCTGCAACAACCCGCGCAGCCAGCATGATTACCTGCACACTCACGTAACCCAGGAACTGCTCAAGCAGGACGTGCTGGTGGTCGAGACCGGCTGTGGGGCCATTGCCAGCGCCAAGATGGGGCTGTTGCTCGGCGAGGCCGGGTTGGACAAGGTTGGCCCCGGCCTGCGCGAGGTTTGCGAGACGGTCGGTATTCCGCCGGTTTTGCACATGGGTTCCTGCGTCGATAACACCCGCATCCTGACCGTGCTGACCCAAATGGTCGAAGACGGCGGCCTGGGCGACGACATCGACCAGATTCCGGCGGTCGGTCTGGCCCCGGAGTGGATGAGCGAGAAAGCCCTGTCCATCGGGACGTATTGCGTTGGTTCGGGCGCTTACGTTATCTTTGGCGGCTCGTCGCCGGTGGGTGGTATGCCGGACAAGGTCTCTGATAGCGACCTGGTGCTGAAGTTCATTAGCGAAGGTTGGGAGAAGCTCTACGGCGGCAAGATGGAGTTCATCGCCGACCCGGATGAGATGATCCGCCGGACGCTGGAACACATCGACAAGAAGCGGGCTGCGCTCAAGCTGCCGGAGTATGATCCCGGTCGCTTTGGGCAAAGCGGCGACGACCGGATGCTACAACTGGAAGCCCTGCCGCTGGTCGAACGCCAGATGGCCATTTACGGCTAGCAAATTACAAGGAGGTTCGATAAATGTCTCGATATATTGCAACTCGGGCTATTCGCGGCGCGAATGCCTTAACTACCGAAGCTGAATTGATGCTCCAAAAAGTGTTAGCCGAAAAGGGGCCGGATACGCCTGTAGCCTTTCCCAATACGGCTTACTATCTGCCGACCATTCTAGGCATGACCGGCATCCAGGTGGAGAAACTCGGCCAGCTCAAACAAGTCCTCAACATCGCCAGGTCGCTGCTGCACCCCACCCCCTCCAAGCGTCACTGGACGCCCTACTTGGGTGAGACGCTCGATAGCGGCATGGCCACGCTGCTGGCGGCCGAAACCATCGAAGCGATCCGCTTTGTGTACGGTTTACAACCGGAGCCGTCGCCCGGCTTTCAGTTAGCCGGCGGGACTATCTACAGCGGCAACGGTAATGGCGCCGGCGGCGGACTGGAAGGCCATCTGAACGGCCCCATCGACGACATCCAATTGCGCTCGTGGGGCATCCAATTGGTCGACGGCCGCATGCCCGGCTTTGCCGCCATCGTCGGCGCGGCCAAATCGAATGAAGTGGCGGTCAAGATTGTGCGGGAATTGCAGCGGCGTAACATCCTGACCTTTCTGAGCGGTAACGTCAATGGGCGCTCCATCATTCACCAATTGCAGGAAGAAGGAGTGGAGATGGGCTACGATACCTACATCGTGCCCTTTGGCACCGATACCATCAGCGCCATTTACGCCCTGGGCTTTGCCACCCGCTCGGCCCTGACCTTTGGTGGTTTGAAAGGCGGCCAGGCTCGTGAAATTCTACTCTACAACAAGGCCCGCGTCTTTGCTTTTGTCATTGCTCTGGGTGAAGTGGACGATCTGAAATATGCCGCCGCGGCCGGGGCCATCAACTATGGTTTTCCCGTCATCGCCGACACGGTCATCCCCCAGATTCTGCCCACCGGCATCACCACCTACGAACACGTTATCTCTATGCCCTGGAATGAAATTCCGGGGGCGGATGATATGGAACGGGCCGAAAAGCTGGTCCAGAAGTGCATCGAAGTGCGCGGCGTGAAGGTCAAGATCGCCGATGTGCCGGTGCCGGTGCCTTACGGCTCCGCCTTTGAGGGCGAGGTGGTGCGCCGGGCCGATATGCGGGTTGAGTTCGGCGGCAAGAATTCGCGCGCCTTTGAGTATCTGCGCATGGTCGACATGGACCAGGTGGAGGATGGCAAGATCGAGGTCATTGGCCCTGACTTTGCCGATATCGATGTTGGCGGCTATATGGATATGGGCATTATCATCGAAGTGGCTGGCCGCAAGATGCAGCTCGACTTTGAGCCGGTGCTGGAGCGGCAGGTGCACTACTTTGTCAACGGCGCCTCCGGCATCCAGCACATCGGCCAGCGCGACATTGCCTGGATCCGCATCAGCAAGGCCGCCGCCGACAAAGGCTTTACCTTGAAGCATTTCGGCGACATCCTGCATGCCCGTTTCCATGCCGATTTCGGCAGTATTGTCGACAAGGTCCAGGTGAAGGTCATCAC
>CAYZHI010000013.1:0-20550 GCA_964477335.1 uncultured Caldilineaceae bacterium
GGAGGCAAATGGTGACTGACCTGGCAGCATTGATCGAACAAGTCAAGCAACTTTCGCCTGAGAACCGGGCCAAATTGGCCGATTATGTGGCGTTTTTGCGCTGGTTAGAGGCTCAGGCGGAGGCCGCTTCAATCAAAAACTGGAGTTTTAGCTTCATCGAGGCATTTAGAGAGGCGGCTGTTTATACCACTCAAAAGGCGGCCGGGCTGGACGTAAAAATGGCCCCGGCGGTGGTGGGCGGCGAAAGCCGGCCGGCGCTGTGGGCCCATCCCCCGTTGGCCGGACAGGCGGTGATTGAATACCACGTGCCCGTACCGCAGGGCGTCAAGCAGCTCCGCTTATGGCTGGCCTACGGGATCAGAGACGGAGCTGAGATTGCCGGGGATAACCTGGTGGCCTTCACCGTTAAGGTCAATGGATTGCGGGTGTGGGGCCAGCAGAGCAACACCCAAAGCTGGCAAGAGGTCACCATTCCGCTCGACCTGCCAGCTGGCGATATCGCCCGGCTGGCCTTCACCACCGAGGCTTTGAACCAGCATCAGTGGACCTGGGCCGTTTGGGGCGAACCGGAGTTGATTGGCCGCATTGAATGAGTGGCAAGCGCCTTATCGGTTGAAAGTGGGCTTGTAATCGCGCAGATTTGAGCCGCCGATGAATTCTCGCAAGAGCGAATTGTCGGGCACCAGCTCCGGGGAGCAGGGTTCAAACCATTGCAAGAACGACAGCAGCCGTTTGGCCTCGACATGTTCAGGTTTGCCGGCTTCAATTTGTAGCAGCAAGGGTTCGGCGATTGGCTTGATGACGGCCAATTCATAAACCAGGGCCGAGTTGAACATCACGTCGGCGTGTTCCTGGTAGGGGAAAATCCATTTATGCTCACCCTGCCGAACCTTGGGCCAACGGCTGATGGTGTTTTGGGCTGTATAACCGCGGTGGCTGGCGTCTCGGATGATCCGCCGCAGCAGGCGAGTATCGGTAGTCGCCACCCGGTTGTGCCGATCCAAGTTGAGTTGGGTTAGAGCGGACACATAAATGCGAAAGATGGCCTGCGGGGGAATATGCGGCACCAGTTCCGGGTTCATGCCGTGAATTCCCTCAACGATGAGGATATGCTCATCGGTCAGAGAGACGGTGTCGCCCCACTCCCGCTGGCCGGTCAGAAAGTTGTAATGGGGCAGCGTCACCGCCTCACCCCGCATCAGGGCCAACAGGGTATGGTTGAACAACGCCAAATCCTGGGCTTTGATGCTCTCATAATCGTAGTCCCCTTCCTCATCCAGCGGGGTATCTTCCCGCTCAACCAGAAAGTCGTCAAGCCCCAGCGCATACGGTTGAATCCCGTGGGCCAGCAGTTGAATGGCCAACCGCTTGCTAAAGGTGGTTTTGCCCGACGACGACGGCCCGGAAATCAACACCAGCCGGACTCTGGGGTGCAGCGTGGCCAGCAACGTGGCCATCTGGGCAATCCGTTGCTCCTGCAAAGCTTCCGAAACCAGGATGGTCTCCAATAAATTACCCCGCGTCACCACCCCATTGAGGGCGCCCACATCCCGGATGCCGAGTTTGCGCATCCAGTCGCCGTATTCATTGAATACCTGAACCAGTTGGGGATATTCCAGCCGCGGCTGTAACTGACCGGGCATATGGGTGCGGGGATAACGCAAAACAAAACCTTCTAAATAGGGATCAACGGCAAAAGTTTGCAGATAGCCGGTGGAGGGGACCATATAACCGTGCATATAGTCGCGGTACTGACCCAGGGTATAAATGGTTAGATATGGCTTGCGCCTGGCCTGCAGCAGCCGCAGTTTGTCATCGGCGCAGCGGGCCTCAAATAGGGCTTTGGCCTCGGCAAGCGGGACCCGTTCTTTTAAAATAGGTAGATCGGCTGCAACCAGCTCCCGCATCCGGCTTTCAATTTGTTTTAGTTCAGCCGGGGTAAATGGGGCACGACCTTCGACCTCACAGTACAGCGCCCCGAAGTTAAGCCCATATTCGACCACAATTTTGGTTTCCGGGAATAGCTCATTAGCCGCGGCAATCAGCAGAAATGAAAGTGAGCGGCGATAGACGCGCATCCCTTCGCTATCAGCCAGGGTAAGCACCTTAACATTCAAATCACGGTCGGCGTGGTAGGTCAGCTCCCGCAGTTGACCATTCACCAGGCAGGCCATCGGCCGTGGGATTTGAGGAAAGTTACCGGCTTCGATAAACTCTTCGATGGTCGTATTCAAGGGGCCTTCCAACACCTGACCATCGCTAAATCTAATTTGCGCGGTTTGGCGAGGTTGGCTAGGCCAAATTGTTGAACTCATAGGCGTAATTATGATGTCATGTTCTAATGACTTGGGTGTGACCAATTTCAGTTGTAGAGGCGTTCGGCGAACGCCCAATTGGGCCAACCAGCTAGGGCGAATACCATTCGCCCCTGCGCTTCAACTCATTTTGGTCACACCCTAATGGGTTAACCAATCGGCCGGTTCCGCCAGCACAGCCAACAGCAATTTGACCGCATGTTGCACATCGCTGTAACTAACCATCTCCGAGGGGGTATGGACGTGGCGGCACGGGATCGACAGGGCGCCGGCGGCGCTGCCCTCGTGGGCTAACTGCATAGCTTTGGCGTCGGTGGTGCCCAGGGTGAGAATTTCCAACTGGTATGGAATCTTATATTTGGTCGCGGTCTGGACCAGCCACGTCTTGAGGCCGGGATGAGCCAGCATGCCCCGATCCATCACCTTGATCGCCGGTCCCTGGCCCATTTTGACCTCAAAATGCTTCCGTTCCGGCAGGTCGCCGCTGTCGGTCACATCCACGGCAATGGAGATATCCGGGTGAACTTTGTAGGCGGCCGTGGTGGCCCCGCGCAAGCCCACCTCCTCCTGAACGGTGAAGACAAAATGGACCTCGTGCGGCGTTTGCTTGAGCTGCTTCAAAGTTTCCACCAAAATGGCGCAGCCGATCCGGTCGTCCATACTTTTGGCCACCAGCGTGTCCCCCAGGTCGACAAAGGGGCGCTCGAAACCGGCCACATCGCCAATGCGGACCGGCGCCTCTTTTTTGCTTTTGACGCCAAAATCGAGGTACAGCTTGCGATGTGAATGGTCCAGGTCATCATTCAACGGCCATTTTTCAATATTGATAACCCCCAGCGCGCCGTTGGTAAAAATAGCCCGATTGCCGACCAGCGTCTCCGGGTGCACCCCACCTAAAGTAGTGAAGCGGCCAAAACCCTGCTCATCGATATGCGAAAGCATCAAGCCGATTTCGTCCAAATGAGCGGCCAGCATGATGGTGACGCCCTCAGTTGCGGCGCTCCGCTCCTTGATGACGTGCAAATTACCCAGCGGGTCGGTTTCCACCCGGTCGGCATAGGGGGCGACCTGATTCTTGATGAGATCGCGCACCGCCTGCTCATAGCCGGGCGGGCCGTACGCTTCGGTCAGTTGTTTGATTAACTCTTTCACAGTTCAGTCATCCTTGGTTTCTGATAGGTCATCAGCTATTTCTAAATCCATTTTCGCCCGAATGAAAGAACGAACGGTGTTCATTGCATCCACCGCGCCTTCGGCCTCCTCCAGGCTGGTAAAACGACCGGGGTAACGGACCTCTGTACTGTAACTGTTCAACATTCGCATCTCCACCTGAATTGCCGTGAAATTCTTGTCTTCATTTTCACAAAGAGATAACAATTGAGATAGATTATGGGTGCAGGGGAATTCAACTGAAAGATGTTGAAGATAAGCCTTGGCATACTTTTCGGCGCATTGATGGCAATGAAAACAAATGGCATCCGTTGTGGCTTCAAAACGCAAGTTCAATAATTCGGTCGCAACAACGAAGTCACTTTCAGCTTTCTTGACCCATTCCAGGGTTAGGTCGTTCATATAGCACTTTGCCTTTGGAAACAATATCACGCAAGAAATAGTCGCCTAATGGAACCCGATGTTCGATTTCTTGAGGCGTTCTAACGAGAATATCTAACCCAAAAGGATCTCTAAAGGAAAGATTGATATCTAATTGAAGTTGCTTGGGATTGTCTGTTTCTTTGACCACCAATAAATCAACATCACTCCAGGGCTTTGGCTGCCCATACGCGTAGGAGCCAAACAGAATTATTTTCTGGGGGGCGAAGGTTCGGGCGATGTAATCAACCACCGCCTGAATGGCTTCCATCGGCACTCTTTCTCTTTCGTTTATGTTAGGAACTTTGATCCCCAGATCTTTCATCATAGTTACCACTCCTGATCCGGTAGTCGCTTGAGTGTCGCCTGCATCAGTTTGACCGTCTGCCAGAAATCGGCCAGATCGAGGATCGCCGCCGGGGCGTGGATATAGCGAGCCGGCACGCTGACTACCACCGACGGCACCCCCTCGCGGGCCAGATGGACTGCACCTGCGTCCGTCGCGCCAATGCCGGGCCGCTTGAACTGGTACGGCAGCCCCTCGGTCTCGGCGGTTTTGATGAGCAAATCGACCAGGCGGCGATCGGCAATAAAAGAACGATCCATCACTGTGATGGCCGGGCCGTCGCCCAGGCGGGGAAAACCGTCATTTTTTTCCCGGTCAGGGTGGGGTAAATCATCGGCGGCTGTACACTCCAGGATAAAAGCCAGGTCGGGCTGGGCGGCGTAAGCCGCCACCCTGGCCCCGCGCAGGCCAATTTCTTCTTGCACGGTGAAAACGGCAATCAGATCGACCGGGTAATCGCCGGCCAGCAGTTCCAGCAACATGGCGCAGCCGGCCCGGTCATCCAGCGCCTTACCCTTAACCAGCCCTTGATCCGGGCGGGAGCGACTTTGGCCTCCTAACCGGCCAAATTTGGTAGCAAAGGTGGCCAATTCACCCACTTCAACTTGGCCGCCGGCCTTGTCATCGCCGGCCCCAATATCGATGTACATCGAGTCAATCTCATCCACCCGATTGGATTGGTCCCCCTTAAGCAAATGGACCGGCTTGAGGCCAATGACGCCGGGTAACCGCTCCTTGCCCACCACCACGGCCTTACCCAGCAGCACCCGCCGGTCAAACGCGCCGACCGCTCTGAATTTCAGACGGCCGTTTTTTTCAATTTTGGAAATCATAAAACCCACTTCGTCCATGTGGGCGGTCACCAGCACCCGCCGGGGCGGGCCGGAGAGCTGCCCCCTGGCCCGGCGAGTGACAAACAAGTTGCCCATCGTGTCAACCCGCCACTCGTCGGCGTGGGGTTTGGCCGCCTCAATGATAATTTTTCTGACCTCGCCTTCAGCGCTGGAAACGCCAAAGGCATTAGAGAGTTGTTCAAGATACATAGTCAATAGTCAGTCTTCAGAGAATTATAGATGTAGAAAATTTTTTTCGCTCGTTTTGAGCGGAGATTAGAAGATTTGGGGATTTTTTTCCTTGTTTCTCATCACCTAACACCTGCACTTGCGCACAGGTGCAAGTGTCCCCCAATCCCCACAAAAATCTTTCTGGAGGATTATATCTTAACGCTATTTTGATACCGGCTCAAGCCTGAAGCGGAGCTGGCCGATCCCGATGACATCGCCGTTGGTCAGCGGAGTCGGTTTTTGCAGCGGCATCTCATTCAGGGTTGTACCGCTCTGGCTGCCCAGGTCCTCTAACCACCAGACTCCGTTCTGCTCACACAAGCGGGCGTGTCTGGCCGAAACCGTACCGTCATCGAGCACGATGGTGTTTTCTGGATCACGGCCCAACAGAGTAACTGGTTGCAACGGCAGGGCCTGGCCCTCCCTCAGCGGCCCGGTTCCCGCCGAGTTGACCACTCGCAACTGGAGGTTCACCTGAGGTTGCTCTTCCGGCTCACCTGCCGCACTCTGCAAATCACGCCACATGAGATAAAAAGCCAACCCCAAAAATGTATAAAGGATCACTGCGGCCAAGATTCGCAAACCGAGCAGGGTCCATTCCAGGCTCATACTGTCCTCAAAGTCTCGTTCTCAAACTGAATTTGAGCCCGGGACTGGAAACAACTAATTTTATCCCTGCATTATAACATCAAATATGCTTAAACTCTAATTCTTTTCGGCTACTCGTTCCCGCCGGCTGGCCCGTCGCTCCCGGAGCTGGCGGCGTCGATTATCCTCCTGAGCCGCTACCATCTGGCGATCCGGGACCAAACCTTTCAAGTGGGGGAACTCATCCTTATTGTGCGGCAAGCCCAGGGCGTCGACAAAGCGAGCCTGGAAGTTAGGCTCAATAGCCGTCTCGACATAATCGATCCAACGGGCAATCTCACGCGCCCGCTTGCGGCGATCCCGGCTCAACAGGCACAATACTGCCCCATCGCCGGCCGAGTTACCCACAGCGTAAACATTCTCCAAATCACAATCCGGGAACAGGCCCAACATCATGGCCCGGGTTTTGTCGATGTGGGCCCCAAAGCCGCCGGCCAGCAGCACCCGGTCCACCTTGTCGACGCCGCGGCGTTCCATCAATAGCTTGGCGCCGGTGTAGAGGGCGCTCTTGGCAAATTGAATCGCCCGGATATCCTGCTGGTTGACGATAATCTCCCGGCCGGTGGACGTTTGAGTTGCCGTGGCTACCACAAACTCGCCGACGCGGCCGGTCGCCCGGAAATGGGGCGAGGGGGTATCGGCCACAAAGTTACCGCCGGCGTCGATGATACCGGCCGCAAACAACTCGGCGATCAAATCGATGATGCCCGACCCGCAGATGCCGGCGGCCTGAATCTCCGCGTCCGCCATTTCATCGCTCCAGCGCTCCTCGCCGATCACCTTGAAACGGGGTATCAGCGTAGTCCGGTCGATGCGCACCTTTTCAATGGCCCCGGCCGCCGCCCGCATCCCGTGAGTGATCTCGCCCCCTTCAAAAGCGGGGCCGGTGGGGCTGGAGGCCGACAGCAGATGCTCTTTGTTGCCTACCAGAATTTCGGCGTTGGTGCCAATGTCCACAATGAGCATAATCTCATCCTGAATGTGGGGCGACTCAGCAATGACCACCCCCATATTATCGGCGCCCACGTGGCCGGCCTCGGCCGGCAGAATATGCACATTGGCCCCCGGATGGACCTTAATCCCCAAATCACGAGCCTTAATGTCCATTGCATCGTGGGTCACCAGGGCAAAGGGCGCCCCGCCCAACTCCACCGGATCGACGCCCAGCAACAGATCGATCATCACCGTGTTGCCGACGATAACTAACTCAACCACGTCTTCCGGCTGGAGTTTAGCCGCCCGGACCGCCCGGCTGGCCAGTTTTGACAGCGCCTCGATGATGGCCTGGTGCATCTTAGCCACGCCATCGCTATTCATCATGCCGTAGCTGATGCGGCTCATCAAATCCTCGCCATAGGTGGTCTGCGGATTCATCATCGACTCGGTGGCCAAAATTTCGCCGGTCCGCAAGTTGACCAGGTGGCCGGCGACCGTCGTCGTGCCCAGATCGATGGCAAAGCCATACGTTCCCTCTTCATAACCCGGTTGCACCCGCATCACCTCGTGGTCATGCCAGATGGTGACGGTCACTTCCCATTTGCCCTGACGCAGCGTCTTTTGCAGGTCACGCAGGGCAAAGTAATCAATCCGCAGATTTTCCAGGTGATGGGTTTCGCGCAGGCTGTCCTGCAACCGTTCCCAGTCGCCCCGGTCGTCGCCCAATTCAGCCGGTTTTACTTTGACAAAATATTTCCGAATGGCCGGGTCGATTTCTATCTCACGGACCGTGGCGCTCTTGCGGACAATCTGCTTGCGAGCCTGGCTCTCCTCCGGCACATTGATCACCAGGTCGCCCAGCACGCACGCGGCGCAGGATAAGCGGTACTGGCCAGGATCGCGGCGACGCTTCTCCCAATATTGGCGTTCATCCCCCCCCGCGGGTGAGAGATGATTCGGCTGCGACACGACCCCATATTTGGGAAACTCACCGTAGTCGGCGACAACCTTGCACTTCCCGCACGTCTGCTGGCCGCCGCAAATACTTTCGATCTCAACGCCCATCTCGCGGGCAGCGTCGAGCAGAGTTTTGCCCTCCGGCACGTAGGCCTGCCGCCCAGAGGGTTGGAACACCACCAGGAATTCTTTTTTGCTTCCGTCTGAAGTCATTGTTGCTCTCTTTTTGGATGATTTTGGGGAACTGGCAAAAATAAAGCCCACCGATGGCGGGCCGCATTGCCAAATTAACGGTTATTATAGTCTGATTTATAAAAATTAGAAAGTTGTGTTCCTTAAAAATTGGTGGGTTGGCGTCAAGTTGTTTTGTCTTTTGTCTTACTTCCGGTAAAATAGGATATTATGGGCCAAAAAAATCTAACCATCGAGCGCCAGAACCGCGCCCTTGAAATTATTACCCGCCTGAAAGAATATGCCGGTCCTGTCTTAGCCAAATATCCGGTCGAAATGGCCTATTTGCACGGATCAATGGCGCGCGGCCAACCCTTGCCCACCA
This sequence comes from uncultured Caldilineaceae bacterium, assembly GCA_964477335.1. Taxonomy (GTDB): domain Bacteria; phylum Chloroflexota; class Anaerolineae; order 4572-78; family J111; genus CAYNLK01. The sequence continues at coordinate 8,413 of CAYZHI010000013.1, forward strand.
GCGATGTGGATATTGCCCTGGTATTGACTGAACTACCGCCGCCCTATGAGCGTTTGAAACTCGAATTAGAAATTCAAGCGGCTCTGGAAGATGCCTGCTGCCTGTCAAACCTGGATGTACGGACCATCAACAACGCCCCCATTGTGGTGCAGGGCCAGATTATTCAGGAAGGACTCTTGCTTTACAGCCGTGACAAGGCCCAGCGGGTCAACTTTGAGGTGCTGACCCGCAAAAAATATTTTGATTATCTGCCAACCGCCCGGCGAATGGAAAAAGCCTTCCTGGAACATATCCGCAGAAAGGGTCTGAGACGTGGTCAATCCAAAAACCGTCGCCACGATTCTGAATAACCTGCGCCATTACCAGGATAAACTGGACATCCTGGCCGATTATCCACGGGCAAATTTTCTGCAAGATTTCACCAAAGTTGAGAGCGCCAAACATCTCTTGCAAATATCAATCCAGTGTTGTCTGGATATAGCTCACCACATTATCGCCGATGAGGGGTATCGAACCCCGCAAGACAGCTATGATGCTTTTCTGGTCTTGCATGAAGAAGGCATTATCCCAGACAGCTTTATGCCGGCGCTGCGGCAAATGGTTAGTTTTCGCAATCGCGCCGTTCATCTTTATTGGGACATCGACGATGAGATAATCTTCGATATCCTGCAAAATGATCGGGCGGATTTTGAGCAGTTTGTCGGTTATATTTTGAGTTTCTTGACCAACCCATCTGAAATAGAGCCATGAAAGACTCAGCCACACTAACCGTCATCGGCGGCGGGCTGGCCGGCAGCGAAGCGGCCTGGCAGGCGGCCCAACGGGGGATATCCGTGCGCCTGGTTGAGATGCGTCCCGCCCGCCAGACCCCGGCCCACGTCACCGCTTGGCTGGCCGAGTTGGTGTGCAGCAACTCGCTGGGCAGCGACCTGCCCGACCGCGCCCCGGGCCTGCTCAAAACCGAGCTGCGGCGACTGGGTTCGCTAATTATGGCTGCGGCCGAACAGGCGGCGGTGCCGGCCGGCGGCGCCCTGGCCGTTGACCGGGACAAGTTTGCCGCCGAAGTGACCCGGCAGATCGAGGCCCACCCGCTGATCGAACTGCGGCGGGAGGAGATGACCCACATTCCCGCCACGCCGACCATTATCGCCAGCGGCCCGCTGACGTCGGAGGCGCTGGCCCAGGAAATTGCGGCGCTGGCCGGCCAGGAGCAGCTCTACTTTTACGATGCGGTCTCGCCCATCGTCGATGTTGAGTCAATCGATCTCACCATTGCCTTCCGGGCCAACCGCTATGACCGGGGCGACCAGCTCGAAGGCGATTACCTGAACTGCCCGATGACCGAAGCGGAGTATTACACCTTCGTAAATGAGCTGCGCCAGGCCGAGCAGATCGAACTAAAGCAGTTTGAGCAAGAAGATGAGCACTTTTTTGAGATGTGCCTGCCCATCGAGGCGCTGGCCCGGCGGGGTGAGCAGGCCCTGGCCTTTGGTCCGCTGCGCCCGGTCGGCCTGATCGACCCCCGCACCGGTCGCCGGCCCTACGCCGCGGTGCAGTTACGCCAGGATAATCTGGCCGGGACGTTGTATAACATCGTTGGTTTTCAAACCAATCTGAAGTGGGGCGAACAGCAGCGGGTCTTCCGCATGATCCCCGGCTTGGCCCAGGCTGAGTTTATGCGTTACGGCATGATGCATCGCAATACTTTTATCAACGCGCCGCAACTGCTGGAACCGACCTTACAATGGCGCAACCGGCCCGACCTGTTCCTGGCCGGCCAGATCACCGGCGTGGAGGGGTACATCGGCAACGCCGCCACCGGCTGGCTGGCCGGCCTCAACGCCGCCCGCTGGCTGCGGGGAGCGTCGCCGCTGACGCTGCCCCCAACGACGATGCTGGGCGCGCTGTGCCACTACATTACCCACGCCGAGCCAAAAGAGTTCCAGCCGATGAAAGCCAACTTTGGCCTGATGCCGCCGCTAGAACGCCCTATCCGCAATAAAAGGAGCCGCTATCAGGCTTATGTTACCCGGGCCTTGCACGATTTGGAGCAACTCATCCAAACTGAAGGATTGAAACAACTGTAAGCGATGAAAAACGAACGGCTGGCCCACTGGCTTCAGGACCATTTCGATATGCTCGGCAGCAGCGATGCGCCGGCAGATAGGACCTTGCACGAGGCCCTCTACGAAGGGATCATCGAGATTGCCCTGTACGGCGAAACGCGCATGGTCGACTCATTGCTGGAGAGCGCCGCGGCCCATGCTGTAGCCGCCGGACGGGGCCTGACCGACTTGCTGGGCGTGCCGCAACGGCTGCGGGAGCGTATCTGGCAGCGTATTGGCGAGGAAATCGATCCCGAGCCAGGCTTCCCGATGCTGACAGCCGTGGATGCTATTTTTGTGCACATTATCCGGACCATGATTGACGCCTACCTGGAAACTTACCAGCTCTCCCGGATGGACAAAGCCGTCGAGTTCTCCCAACTCTATACCGAGTCTGAGCAAAAGTTGATCGACTATGCCGCCGAGTTGGCCCGGGCAAATCGCGAGCTGGCCCACCTGGAACAGGCCAAAACTGATTTTATCAGCATTGCCGCCCATGAGTTGAAAACGCCGTTGACCCTGATCCAGGGCTACGTCAATATTCTGCGTGACGTGGGGGTTGAAGAGCGAGTTGCCTCATTCATTGAAGGCATTTACCGCGGCGCGCAGCGGATGGGCAATATTATCGACAATATGCTCGACCTGTCGGCCCTGGATACAGGCCAATTGAACCTGGTCCTGGAGCAGATCAGTTTAAACTCGATGATCAAGTTGATCCTGACGCAATTAAATCGGGCCATCGGCGAGCGTAACCTGACGGTTGAAACCGTGGAGATTGGCGCGTTGCCTAATATCGAAGCAGACCCGGCGCGCCTCCATCAAATCTTCCAGCAGATCATCAGCAATGCCATCAAATACACCCCCGACGGCGGCGCAATCACGATCAGCGGCCAGGTTGTGGCTGCCACTGAAACAACGCCTCAAAGCGTACGGATTCTGGTAAAAGACAATGGCATCGGCATAGCCCCCGAGGATCGCGAGAATATCTTCCGGCGCTTCTATCGCACCGGCAACTCGAATTTACACTCAACCGGCCAGACCAAATTTATGGGCGCCGGACCTGGCCTGGGGCTGGCCATCGTCAAGGGGCTGGTCGAGGCGCATGGGGGGCGGGTCTGGGTGGAAAGTCCCGGCCACGACATCCACAACTGCCCGGGGAGCACCTTTAACGTGCTGCTGCCCGTGCAAGCAACGCCGCCGCCGGGCGTCAACGTCAAACGGGTGATGAGTCGTGGCTAAGCAAGAACGTTCTCACGTTCACCCGAAACATAAGCATAAGAAACTTTTGATAATTCATAATTGATAATTGATAATTGGACATTGACCATGCAGCCTGCCAAACGAATTGAAAATATTCCGCCCTATTTTTTTGCCACATTAAACCAAAGGATTGCCCAACTGAGCGCCGCTGGGGCCGACATCATCCGGCTGGATGCCGGCAGTCCCGATCTGCCGCCCGAACCGGCCCTCATCGACGTGCTGAAACGCAGCGCCGACGACCCCACCAAGCACAACTACGGCGGTTATGCCGGCCAGCCTCACCTGCGCCGGGCTATTGCCGCCTATTACCGCCAGCGCTTTGGCGTGGAGCTGGCCGACGCCGAACTGCTGCCGTTGATCGGTTCCAAAGAGGGGCTGGCCAACATGCACCTGGCCTGGCTGGATCCCGGCGACGTTTCTCTCATTCCCGACCCGGCCTACTCGGCCTACTTCGATGCCCCGCGGCTGGCCGGCGGCCGGGCCGAGCGCTTCGACCTGCGCCCGGAGCGGGGCTGGCTGCCCAACCTGGCCGACATCCCAACCGAGAGCGCCAAAGCCGCCCGCATGCTCTGGCTGAACTATCCCAACAATCCTACCGGCGCCGTCGCCGGCCTCGACTTTTTTGCCGAGGCGGTCGATTTCTGCCGCCAATTCGATATCCTGTTGTGCCACGACGCCCCTTACGTGGAGATCACCTTCGACGGCTACCGGGCGCCTAGCGTGCTGGAAGTAGCCGGGGCCAAAGAGGTGGCCATCGAATTCAACTCCCTCTCCAAAACCTACAATATGGCCGGTTGGCGAGTCGGCATGGCCGTGGGCCAACCCGACGCCGTTAAGGCCCTGGCCAAGGTGAAAACCCAGATCGACTCCGGCATCGCCAAGCCAATTCAGGATATGGCCGCGGCCGCGCTCACCGGCGACCAGCGCTGGATCAGCGCCCGCAACGAAGTTTACCGGGAACGGCGCGATCTCTGCCTGGCCAGCCTGCGCCGGCTGGGACTGGCCGTCGATACCCCGCAAGCCGCCTTCTATATCTGGTTTCGCGTCCCGGCCGGCTACGACTCGCTCCAGTTCCACACTTATATCTTGGAACAGGCCCATGTGTCTACCACACCCGGCCACATCTACGGGGCTAACGGCGAAGGCTGGCTGCGCATTTCACTGGTCGCCAACACCGCCCGGTTGCAAGAGGCGTTGGGGCGGTTGGAAAAGTTGGTTGGGTAGGTGGGTGGTTGGATGGATGGTTAGCCATTCGTTCATTCACCACACTTTTCCTGTAGATTCGCTATTCGCTCATTCGCTACACTTGCCCTAGGGGTTCGCTTATTCGCCATTCACAATTCACAATTCACAACACCTGCACCCCTGGCACCCCTGGCGCAGTCCGCCAGGACTGTGTGCCCGCCAGGGCAAGTGTGAGTGCAGGCGCAAGTGTTCACTATGATCACATCCACCAAAAACCCCCGCCTGGTTCAGGCGCGCAAACTGACCCAACGCAAGCACCGCTTGCAGCAGAATCGTTTTCTGGTGGAAGGACTGCACCTGTTGGGCCTGGCCGTGGAGATGATGACCAGTTCTCCGCGGGGCCACAAAATCATTCCCGGCGAACTATTTTACAGCGAAGAGCTTTTCACCGGGCCAACCGCGCCCCGCTTGTTGGCTCAACTGACCAAAGCCGGCGCGGAGCCGGTCCCGGTGGCGGCCCACGTGCTCGACAGCCTGTCGGAGCGAGAGACGTCCCAGGGGCTGGCGGCAACCTTCGCTTTGCGCGAGCTAGGCTGGACGCTCGACGAGTTGGCCCGGCGAGTGGCGGCCAAACCAGGACTGGTCGTGATCCTCGACCAATTGCAGGACCCCGGCAACCTGGGCACGCTCATTCGCACCGCCGACGCCGCCGGCGCCCAGGCGGTGATCCTGCTGGAACCGGGCGTGGACCCCTTTGATCCTAAAACGGTCCGCAGTACGATGGGCTCGATCTTCACCGTGCCCCTGCTCCAGACGCGGGATCTGGCCGGGCTGTTCGCTCGCCTGGTCCAACTGGGCTACCGGCCGGTGGGCGCGGATGCCCGTCGTGGCCGGGTTGCCTGGCAGAGTGAGGTTCTGACCGGGCCGGTCGCTCTGGCGCTCGGCAACGAGGCCCGCGGTCTCAACCCGGAGTTGTCTCGTTACCTGTCTGGCTACGTTAGCCTGCCGCTGCATGGCCGGGCCGAAAGCCTGAATGTGGCCATTGCGGGGGGAATTTTGATGTATGAGTGGTTACGAATCAACCAGACTCAGGAGAATGACCGATGACTTTAACCTTTAACCCCAATATCGCTAACGCGCCGGTTTACGTGGCCGGCGCTCCAATCGAAGCGATCCAGCAGCAGTATGGGCTGACCGAGGTGATCAAGTTGGCCTCCAATGAGAATCCGCTTGGCCCCTCGCCGCTGGCGGTCGCGGCTTTACAGCAGGCTATCGGCGGTCTCAATCGCTACCCGCCGGTGGGCGATGACGATTTGCGGGCCGTCCTGGCCGAGGTGATCGGCCGGGGGTTGCAGCCGGACAATTTTTTCACCGGCAACGGGGCCAGCGACGTACTGGCCATGCTGGCGACCGCCTTTCTGGCCCCCGGCGATGAGTGCGTTATCTGCCGCCCAACCTTTCCGGTTTACGAGAGTACGGCCCGGCGCAGCGGCGCTGCGGTCGTTTACGCCGACCTCGACCCGGAAAATTACAGCTACGATGTCGAAACGATTTTAGCCGCCATCAGCGGGCGCACCCGGCTGCTCTACCTGTGCAGCCCCAACAACCCTACCGGCACCATTATCACCGCCGAGCAGATGGAGACGCTGGTCAATAATCTGCCGGAGCACGTGCTGCTGGTAGCCGATGAGGTCTATTACCACTTTGCCACCCGGCCTGATTTCCCGGACACCCTGGCCTACGTGCAGGCCGGCAAGAACGTCATCATTGTGCACAGCTTCTCCAAAGCCTTTGGCCTGGCCGGCCTGCGCCTGGGCTATGCCATCGCCCCCGCCGCTATTACTGGCTATCTGGCCCGGGTGCGGGAACCATTCCATTTGAGCCAGTTGGCCCTCGCGGCCGGCCTGGCCGGGCTGCGCGACCACGGCCATGTGGAGCAGACGGTCAAGTTGATGCTTGACGGTAGAGCCTGGTTATACGAAAAATTAACCGGCCTGGACCTGCCCGTTTGGCCCAGCCAGGCCAATTTTGTCCTCTTCCGGCCGCCCTACCCGGCCGCCGAGGTGTCGGAGCGATTGTTGCGCCGCGGGGTCATCGTGCGGCCGATGGGCCAATTCTACCTGCCGGATCACCTGCGGGTCACGGTGGGGTTGCCGGAGGAAAATAAGCGGTTTGTGGCCGCGTTGCGAGAATCATTGGCCGAAATGGCGGCAGAAAAGGTTTGATCCTGATATTACCCGGTTCGATCCCCCAGCTTTAACACTTTTCTAACACCGGTTTAATCTCAATTTAAGGTTAAAATGTGATATTTGTAACAAATAAACATGGAAGAGACCGGCACTTAAAAAAGTGCCGGTCTCTTTAGACCGTAGAGGTAGTAGAAGTTCAAAGGGGGGATTCCAATGACAGCTACACTCAAACCTCAACCGCATGTGGTGATTGTGGGGGGCGGCTTTGGCGGTTTATACGCGGCCCAGGCCTTAAATAATGCGCCGGTCCAGGTGACCCTGATCGACCGGCGGAACTTCCATCTCTTTCAGCCGTTGCTGTACCAGGTGGCGACCGGCGGCCTATCGCCGGGCGACATCGCCTCGCCGTTGCGGGCGGTGCTCCGGAAACAAAGGAACACGACGGTGTTGAATGCCGAGGTGATCGACATCGACCCGGCCGGTCGCCGGCTCATCCTGCGCGATGGCCAGCTCAGCTACGACACGTTGATCGTCGCTACCGGCGTCAGCCACCACTATTTTGGCCGCAACGACTGGGCGGAATTGGCGCCCGGGCTGAAAACCGTCGAAGATGCGCTGGATATCCGGCGGCGCATCCTGCTGGCTTTTGAAGCGGCCGAGCGAGAAGCGGATCCGGCCAAACGGCGGGCCTGGCTGACCTTCGTCGTTGTCGGCGGCGGGCCAACCGGGGTGGAACTGGCCGGGGCGCTAGGCGAGCTGGCTCACTCCACGCTAAGAAATGATTTTCGGAACATCGATCCGGCCGAAGCCAAAATCCTGCTGCTGGAAGGGGTCGAGCGGGTGTTGCCGCCCTACCCGGCGGAACTGTCGGTCAAAGCAGCGGCGGCGTTAGAAAAATTGGGTGTGACCGTGCAGACCGGCACTCTGGTCACCGCTATTGAGGAGGGCCTGATCACCGTACGCCGGGGTGAGCAAACCGAACAAATCCGGGCCAAAACCGTGCTGTGGGCGGCGGGGATGCAGGCTTCCGGCCTGGGGCGGGTGTTGGCCGAGCGGACGGACGTCGAGTTGGATCGAGCCGGGCGGGTGATCGTTGAACCGGACCTCAGCCTGCGCAGCGATCCCAACATCTTCGTCATCGGCGACCTGGCCCACTATGCCCACCAGACCGGCCAACCGCTGCCCGGCGTAGCCCAGGTGGCGATGCAGCAGGGGCGGTACGTCGCCAGGTTGATCCAGGCCAGGCTTAGGGGCGAGAAACTGCCCCCATTTCATTACCACGACAAAGGCAACCTGGCCGTTATCGGTCGCAACGCGGCGGTGGCCGATTTGGGCCGGTTGCGATTTGCCGGCTTTCCGGCCTGGCTGGCCTGGGTTTTTATCCACATCTGGTTTATGATCGAGTTTGACAATAAGCTGCTGGTGCTGTTCCAATGGGCCTGGAATTACTTCACCCGCAATCGGGGGGCGCGGTTGATTACCGGCAGCGAGCCGCTGATCCTGGTGGAAGGAGATCAAAGCCCAACCGAGGCCAATTTAGAACAGGATGATCGATTTTTGGAGCGCGTTACTGCCGCCAGAGTGAGTTTAAAAGCAGGATCAGGGATAAAGATAGAAGATATTGAGTCTCCTGAGTAGTCGCAGATGAAACTCTAGGAGTCAGCGATATTGGCAAACATAACTCTCAAATTCATAACATTGAAGAAACTACTTACGCCCCGCTGGCTGATCGTTCATAGCATCGTGTTACTGGCCGTGATTGTGCTGGTCAACCTGGGTCTGTGGCAGTTGCGGCGATTAGAGCAACGCCAAGCCTTGAACGCGAGCATTCTGGCCGGGCTGAACGCGCCGGTGACGGTTCTGACCGGCCAGGCGGTGGAGCCGGCTGAACTCCAGCGCCGCCGGGTGTCGGTTAGCGGGACATTTGACAACGAGGCGGCCGTCATCATCCTCAACCGGCCGTTTCAGGGCCAGCCGGGGGTGCACCTGGTCACCCCCTTAAGAATCACGGGCAGCGACCGGGCGGTGCTGGTTGACCGGGGCTGGATCCCGTTGGCCGACGCCGAGGTAGAAAAGTGGCGGAATTATGACCGGACTGGCGAAGTGACGGTCAACGGGGTGGCCTATCCGGGCCAGGCCCAGCCTGAGGGGTACCTGGCCTTATCCGACCCGACGCCGGCGCCCGGCCAAAATCGTTTGGACCGGTGGTTCCGCATCGATATCGAGCGGATGCAAGCGCAGCTCCCTTATCCGCTGTTGCCCATTTTTGTCGAGCAGTCGCCGGAGGCGGCGGCAGCAGCCGGTGAATTGCCCCGGCAAGAGGACAATATCAACGTAACCCTGGATCAAGGGCCACATCTGGGCTATGCTATCCAATGGTTTAGCTTTGCTCTCATCCTGATCATCACCTACGTGGTTTTTGTCCGGCAGGAGCTAAAACGAGGGGCAGAAAACAAGGGTTGAAACTTTGGTGTGGGCAAAACCGTAAGTGACCACCACCGACTTCATTACGGTCAGGCTGGTGGTCACTTTTGCTTTAAAAAACCGGGTTGTTACGATTCGATCACATCCTTCGACAGGCTCAGGATACAAACAGGTTCAGGGTGCGAGATGCGGTCAGTAACATCGGATTTGTGAACTGGCAGATGAAATGAGGGTTATTGCAAGAACGGCTGGAAATAAGGCGCGGCCTGCGGAACGATGACGCCGCCGCGGGCCACATAGTCGCCCATCGCAATGATGACCATAATCGCCAAGCCAAAAAAGCCGAGGCCGGCAAAAACCCAGATCAGTTTGGAACTGTGGCGCAAGTTCATAAAAAAGAGCATGATCAGGGTCGCTTTGGTGGTGGCGATAGTCAGGGCAATCCCTTTGTTCAAAATTCCAAAGTCAAAGAAGGCGACGGCAACCGTCACGATCATAAGCCCCAATAAGGCGGCAAAGACTATCACCAGGGTTCTAACCGGCACAATATGGTGATTATGTTCTGACATTTGGTTCCTCCACAAAATACAAAGGTTGAAATCAGCGCAACAATCGCCGCGATGATCAGAAGTGAGTGCTGCGGTCGATCAGGTAATAGAGCGGAAAAATAAAGACCCAGGCGATATCGACGAAGTGCCAGTATAGACCCACCATCTCCACCGGATCGTAAGTGAGGGAAGTGAAGTGGTTACGCAGAGCCTTGGTCACGAAATAAATCAGCACGCCGATACCAATAATCATATGAATGGCGTGGAGACCGGTGGTGGCAAAATAGAGGCTGAAGAATAGCTCACCCTCGGGCGGCCCCGCAAAGATGAAATTTGGACCGGGCACCAAATTATGGCTGAACTTCTCGCCGTATTCCACCACTTTGATGCCCAAGAAGATCAACCCCAGCACAATGGTCAGCAGCAGAAAGGTAACCAGGGCTTTCTTCTTATCGATTTGAGCGGAATGAACGGCCAGGGCCATGGTCAAACTGCTACAGAGCAGCACGACGGTGTTAATGCCGGCCAGGATCAAATCAAGTTCCTGGCTGGCCTGGGCAAAGGCAACGGGGTAGGCCAGGTGATAGGCGGCATAAGCCACAAACAAGCCGCCAAAGAACATCACCTCGGTGGCCAAAAAGACCCACATGCCGAGCATATTGGCTTCGCGCTGCTGCTCGATAGTGCTAAAGTAGGGGGCAACCACAGACGAAGACGAGTGATCAGCCATTTGATGACTCCTCTGCTTCCTGCCGGTCTACAAATTCCGGATAGGCATAAGCCTCTGCCGTAACTACCGGCGTTTTATCAAAATTATGGGGCGGGGGCGGCGAGGCGATGGTCCATTCCAGCCCCGTGGCGTCCCAGGGGTTGGGTCCGGCCGATTTGCCATAGCGCAGCGAGAAGAGCAGGTAAATCAAGGGGAGCAGGTAACCAATCGCCATGATGGTGGCGCCGGCGGTGGAAGCAACGTGATAAATTTGGAACTCCTCAGGATAAACGTGATAACGGCGGGGCATACCCAGGTAGCCCATCACAAATTGGGGCATAAAAGTTAAAAAGAAACCGACAAAGATCACAACGGCTGAAGTAACGCCCCAGCCCTCGCTATACATTTTGCCGGTCATTTTGGGCCACCAGTAATGCAGACCGCCCAAATAGGCCATAATGGTGGCCCCGACCATCACAAAGTGAAAGTGAGCCACCACAAAATAAGTATCGTGCACGTGAACGTCAACCGCGGTGGTGCCCAAGAACAGCCCGGTCAAGCCGCCGATGATGAACAAGCCGATGAAACCCAGGGCATAGAGCATGGGGGTTTTTAGCACAATATTGCCTTTGTAGAGGGTGGCCGTCCAGTTGAAGACTTTGATGGCCGAGGGAATAGCCACGGTGAAGGTGAGGGCCGAAAAGATCAGGCCGGCATAGATGGTCTGGCCGCTGACGAACATATGATGGCCCCAGACCAAAAAACCCAAAATTGCAATCGCCAGGCTGGACAGGGCGATGGCCTTGTAGCCAAAGATGCGCCGGCGGGCAAAGGCAGTGATAATCTCGCTGACAATCCCCATCGAAGGGAGGATCATAATGTAAACAGCCGGGTGCGAGTAAAACCAGAACAGGTGCTGGAATAAGAGCGGGTCGCCGCCCAGGGCGGGATCGAAAATACCGATCCGGAAGAGCCGTTCGACCCCCACCAGCAGCAGGGTGATGGCCAACACGGGCGTGCCCAAGATGATAATCAGGCTGGTGGCATACATAGCCCAAACAAAGAGGGGCAAGCGGAACCAGGTCAGACCCGGCGCCCGCATCTTGTGGGTGGTCACGATGAAATTGATGGCGGTGAAGATGGAGGAGAAGCCGGCCGTAAAAATACCGACCGCAGCCAAAATGACGGCCGAATTGGCGTAGGTGCTGCTGTAAGGAGTGTAGAAGGTCCAGCCGGTATCGACTCCACCCAAAACAACCACCGCCAGGGTAAAGGCCCCCCCCAACAAGTAGACATACCAACTGGCCAGATTCAAGCGAGGAAAGGCCAAATCTTTAGCCCCGATCATAATGGGCAAGAAGAAGTTACCCATCGTAGCCGGAATGGAGGGGATCAGGAAGAAGAAAACCATGATCACCCCGTGCAGGGTGAAAGATTTATTGTAGGTATCGGACTGTAATAAATCGCCCTGCGGCGTAAGCAGGTCTAAACGAATCAGGGTGGCGGCAGCTCCACCCAATATGAAGAAAAAGGTGATCGAAATTAGGTACAATACCCCAATCCGTTTGTGATCGGTGGTGAGCAACCACGATTTAAGCCCATAAGTCCAGTTCAAGTAATCCTGGTGAGGCTTAAGTCTTACTTCGGGCGTTGTGACGGTCATAACTGTCAACTCCTTTAAAAATAGGGTATCTTACCGTAGGGCGGCATCCCTATGC
>CAYZHI010000014.1:0-20509 GCA_964477335.1 uncultured Caldilineaceae bacterium
CGTACTGCCATTTGGTGGCGCTGGTGACCGCCGGGTAGGGAATGGAGACCTCGGTGGCGTCGCCCACGGCTTCTGGGGGCAACGAGGAAGCGTCGAGCGTTTGGCTGAACTCGAAACCGCGTAGTTTGACATTGGCTTCCAACGCTTCATCGGCCAGGTATTCCCGGGCCTCCGTAGCGTCAAAGGCCAGGCGGGTTTGCCAACCCTCGTTCTCCCGGTAAAAGTAGGGCTGGGGTACAAAAAATTCATCCAGATTGACGATGTCGCTCTGGGATAGCTCCCAACGCACGCCGTCGGAGCCGCCGGAGTTGGCCAGGGCGCCCTGATATTGCGGCGCAATTTGCAGGTTGACCAGCCGGGCGGAGCGGATGGGCGCAATCATTTCCGGGTCCTGGCTCAGATAAATGGCGGTAAAGCGGGTCACCCACCACTCCACAATTTCTTCGTAAACGATGTCGGCCTGCTCCAGTCCAACCTGCGGCCGGGCCGCCGGGTCGTTGCCTACCCGCACCATGATCGGTCGCCGGCGCAGCACGGCCGGGTCATCAACTTTGAGACCGGTCAGGGGGTTTTCATCCGGGGCGCGGTTAACCGAGGAGGAAGAAATCGGCGCGGTGACCGGCGTGCTCTGGGCTACCTGGGCTACCCCCATACCGACCGTCGCCGCCGGAGAAGGGGTAACCGTATTAGCCGGACTCTGGTCCGTGGTGGGCGTTACGGTTGGCTCTTCGGTGGCAAACACAACCACGGCCAATTCCGGGGTGGGTTGGTCTGGTTCGGGTGCAGCCACCTCGTCGCTATTGCAGGCTTGCATACCCAATAAAATGGCTACCAACAAGATCAAGCCAGCCAGAACTGTGCCTAGAATCGCAAGTCCAATGCCACGACGCATAATTTCCTCCCAGAATGCCCCGGCGCGGCCCAGCCACGCCAACTAAAAACTGGGCCACATTATAACACTATGTTGCTCCCTCAGCAACAAAAATCTAATCCGGGTGGTTTTGACATTAACCCACTTTGTTTTATCATAGGTTGGATTTGTCTCAAAACCCCAGAATTTTCAAATTGAATTTAGCCTTAGACAAGGAGCAACCTGATGGCAGATACCATTCTCAGTTCCAAAAGTCGGGAAGTGGTGATTGGGCCGAACCGCCCGTTTGTGATCATTGGTGAGCGCATCAATCCGACCGGCCGGAAATTGTTGGCCGCGGAGATGAGGGAGGGCAACTTTGAACGGGTCAAAAGTGATGCCCTGGCCCAGGTAGCTGCCGGCGCCCATGTACTCGACGTGAATGCGGGCATCCCCTTGATTGACGAGCCGGCGGTGTTGGCCGCAGCGATCCAACTGGTCCAATCCCTGACCGACGTGCCCATTTCCATCGACTCCTCGGTGCTCGAAGCGCTGGAGCGAGGTCTGGCCGTGGCCGAAGGCAAGCCGCTGCTCAACTCGATTACGGGTGAAGACGAGCGCATGGAAAAGTTGCTGCCGCTGGTGAAGAAGTACGGCTGCGCCTTCATCGGGATCAGCAACGATGAAACCGGTATCAGCGAGGACCCCGAGGTTCGTTTTGCCGTGGCCAAAAAGATCGTTGAGCGGGCTATGGATTACGGCATTCCCCGAGAGGATGTTTTAATCGACCCGCTGGTGATGCCGATTGGAGCTATGGCCAGCGCCGGCCGTTCGGTTTTCAAGATTTTGAACCGCTGCCGGGATGAGTTAGGGGTCAATACCACCTGCGGCGCCTCCAACATCTCATTTGGCCTGCCCAGCCGGCCGGCCCTGAACGGCGCGTTTCTGGCGATGGCGATTGCCAATGGGTTGACCAGCGCCATTACCAATCCGCTTGAGTTGGAGATCAAGCGCAGCATCCTGGCCGCCGACGTCTTTATGGGCAATGACGAGAATTGTCTGACCTGGATTCAGAGCCAGCGCGAGTTGAGCAGCGAGGCGGCCAAGGATGGGGGCAGCGCTCAACTGCCTGAACGTCGCGCCCGCCGGCCGCGCCGGGGGTAGAATCGTTGCAGGTTGCAACATTTACAAATCATTCTACTCGGAAGCGGTTCGGCTGGGGGGCTTGTGGTTGCTCAAATACACCGATAAGCTAAATTGAGTTGACGTTACCCCAATTTTCAGTATGATGACACTGAAAGTTCTTTTTTAGGCGAGGTGCTGAATGTTGCGAACCTTAAGCCGAGTTGAAGTTGTTGAACGGATGACTGCCGCTGACTTTTTCCATTATGCCCCGGATGACCAAACTGCGGAACTGATTGATGGAGTGATGATTGTGTCCCCACCACCATTAGATATTCATGAACGGTTACAGATCTTCTTAATACGTTTGCTTGGTGAATTTGTTGAACATTTTGGCTTAGGCGAGGTGCGCGGCTCTCGTACCGCCGTCAGGTTGGCCGACGACCAAGTCTATGAACCGGACATTCTGTTTGTCGGCCGCGACCGGGTGGAGTTTATTCAGGAGCAAGGCGTGTTTGGTCCGCCCGATCTGGTCATTGAAATCCTATCGGCTTCAACCGCGCCTCATGACCGGGGGGCCAAGTTTCGCGTCTATGAACGGGCCGGCGTTCGGGAATTGTGGCTGATCGATCCTTACGGTCCGGCCGGAACAGAGTTTTACCAGCGCCAGGGCGATTTCTTCAAACCGGTAATGCCCGACCAGAACGGCCTCATCCACTCGGTTGCCCTTCCTGGTTTCAAACTGGATACTACCTGGCTGTGGCCGGAACAAAAATTTATCCTCATCCGTCAGGCTTTGCAGCAAATGGGGGTTGACTGATTTGTGCCTCTTAACGTGTTCGCCGGCGCCATTCCTCTTTGAGTTCCAGGCCGGTTAAATCTTCAGCCAGTTCCAAAAAATCTCTAAGCAGCCGGGTGAACTTGGCCGGCTCATCCAGCATGGGAAAATGTTTGGAGTCGGGCAGGCCAATGGGGCGGACATTGGGCCAGCGGCTGTCAAGCTGGCGAGCCGGCGCCGGATCGATCACATCGTCCTTTTCACCATAAACTACCAGCAATGGCGTTTGCCGATACTGGCCCAGGTAGCCAATCTGGGCCGCCCCATCTATTCTAACCGTCGATTGCAGACTGAGCTGGATAGCTGCTCGATCGGTTTTGCTTGCTTCCCGGGCTACTTCAGGGTGAAGCGCCTGTCGCCGCCAGATCAATTGGGCCAGCCGGGAGTTATGAGCCAGGCCAATCAGCTTACGGCTCAAGCTGTCGGGCGTTAGCGGCAGGCTGACTAACATCAGCTTGTCTACCTGATCGGAGTGGCCGATAGCGTATTCAAGGGCCACGCGGGCGCCCAGGGCATGGCCTACCAGAACGACCTGGCCAATCCCCAACGTATGCAAAAAACCGTGTACCAGGCTCACATAGTCCGCTAATCGATAGAGGCTTTCGGCCTTGGCCGAGTCGCCAAAACCCCAGAAGTCCAGCGCATAAGCTCGATATCGATCTGAGATGGCCTCCATCGTGGGTACCCAGTACCGCCACGAACCGAACCAGCCATGCAAGAATAGAACCGGTTGGCCGCGACCAAACACCTCGTAGTGAACCGGCAGGCCGCTAATGACCAGGGCGCTCATAACAATCCCATCTTAAAAACTTGACCGATAATGTTCAACCTGCAATGGCTTTGCTTGCATATCGCAATATGTATTGGTAAACTGCAATAGGTAAACTTATCATATAATAATTCATGGCCAAAGTCAATCCAAAAGCTACAAATTTAACTTTGTAAATTCCTATCTAAACGTGTATACTAAGGTGGGTAGGAGGGTTGCCATGTCCAACTTTGTCGACTGGTTAAAAACGGAATGGGCCGTTTTAGAGCGCAAGTCGGGCCAAAAATTCAGCGCCCGCCAGCTTTCTATCGAGGCCGGGTTAAGCCCAAATACTTTGTATCCGTTATTAAAGCATCCGGAAATCAGACCCAGTCTGGAAACTTGTCGCAAATTAGCCGGTTTTTTTGGAGTCGAACCGCTGCTGGTGCTGGAAGCGGCCGGTCATGTGTCCGTACAAGACGTAACTGCGGCCGCTTCGCAATTTGGGGAGGCTTTGCAGCGGAGCGACCTGCAAAAGTTGCTAGTCGCTGCCCAGGAATTGTCTCCTTCTGAATTACAACTGGTCCAGCAACTGATCGATCAACTCAGGTTGAAACGCCGGAAAGAAGAAGTGGAGGAAGTGGCCAGGGGGGCGGCTGTGGCCCTGGTGGTTGAAGATACGCCCGATGCCCGCAACCTGTTCGTCGAAATGCTCAAGATGGCCGGTTTAAAGGTGTTGGAAGCCGGCGATGGTCAGAGCGCCGTGGAACTCATTGAAACCAGCGGCGAGCTGATCGATGTTGTTCTGATGGATTACCGCATGCCGCGCATGGATGGCGTTCAGGCCACCAAGGAAATTCGCAAGCGTTTTCCGGATTTGCCAGTCCTGTTTGTTTCGGCCTGGGATGAGCCGGAGATGATCCGGGCCGCCCTCGAGGCCGGGGCCGCCGAATATCTGGTCTCGCCGATTGCTTACGACAGCCTGATCGATGCCATCTCCCGGGCCCGCCGCAACGCCAACGATGCCGCGTGAGCCTAACCCGAACGAGCCGCCTTCGGCCAAAGAGGAATGATTGAACCACAAAGGACACTAAGGACACCAAGAACTTGAACTTATAAGAATCTTGGTGTCCTTTGTGCTCTTTGTGGTGAATTTTTGTCCAAAAAGCAAAGACTCAACTTCTAAGGTGCTAACTTACCAGGGTGGTATGAACTCCGGCAGCGTCTCCGGGCCGGCGTCCAGAATAGCTTGCAGGGCCGTGAGCAGCCGGTCAAGGTCCGCCTCACTGTTGAAAAAGCCCATTGAGATCCGTAAGGCATACGGCTGTTGCAAGAAGCGCAGCAAGATACCCTGGTCGGTTAGCGCGGTCGTTACCCGGGCTGGGTCGTAACCGTCGAGGTTGAAAGTCACCAGGCCGGCCTGGGGGCCAGGCGGGGTGATGATGGTCACGCCGGCCAGGCGGCTCAAAACCGTGCGGGCATAATCGGCCAAGTGAGCAATGCGGGCGTGAATCCAATCCCAGCCGATGGTTCCGGCCAGCCAGTTTAAATTGGCCGCCATAGCGGTAATAGCCGGCCGGTAAACCGAGCCAACTTCATAGCGAGCCGCGCCCCGGGCCGGTACAAAGTAGCCGGTTAAATCGTAAGCGCCGCCTCCGGCTGCGGTGGCATAGCCGGCAAAGGTCGGCCAGACCAGGCTCAACCGGTCCGGCCGGACGTAGAGCGCGCCGATGCCCTCCGGGCCGCATAGCCACTTCTGGCCCGGCATGGCGTAAAAGTCGACCTTGCTGGCCGGTAGATCAAGCGGAATGGCCCCGGTTGACTGCGCCCCATCTACCAGACTCAAGACATGCCGCCGGTGGCCCAGGGCTACAATCTCGGCCAGGGGCAATCGTTGGCCCGTATTCCAGGCCACGTGGGAAAAGGCCAGCAAGCGGGTGCGGGGAGTGAGGGCCGCCTCAAATTTGTTGACTATCTCCTGCGGCGAGTCGTTGGCGGCCAGCTCGATGATCTTGATCGCCACGCCCCGACGCTGGCGCAGCACGTACAGGGGCAACAAGCCGCCGGGATGTTCCAGGTTGGTGGTGATGATTTCGTCGCCGGGTTGCCACTCCAGGCCGTGGCTAATGATGTTCATGCCGTCGGTAGTGTGATGAGTGAGGGCGATCTCATGCGGAGTCGCATTGACCAGGTGGGCCACGGCCTGACGCAGCTCGCTCTGGGCTTGCAATAGAAGTTTGTAACCAGCCAGCGTCGCTCGACCTTCGGCCAGCTCGCGAGATTGCTCTTGCTGCAAGGTATCATGGGTAATGGCGGCCAGGGGGCCAACCGCGCCTGTATTGAGATAAACCTTATTTTTGGTGACGGGCATGGCCTCACGAACCAGTGCAATTTTTTCGGATTCGGTCATAAGTTACAAGATGCTCCTGTCGGTGGGATTGTTTTGGAGATTATACGCAGCCTGTTGGCACTGCCAAAAAGAGGGGCTTGTTCCCGGTCGCAGCCATATTTTTCCAAAAAATTCCCGGCCAGCGGGCTAAGGTGGACCGTTCGGAGTAACGTAGGCTATCCGTATGGTGGATGAGGTTGACAACTAGCGCTCCTCTGATTATACTAACCCATAATGACGGTCATGGTTGACTGTTGGAGATATCTCAACTATGAGCTTATATCTGTTAGGTCAATTGAATAGTTTTGCCAGCAAAAACACCTGAACCTTTCGTGGGCGCGGGTGTTTTTTGTTTTATACCTCTTTACTCCTCGCTAAAAAAGTGTCCAATAATATTAAGGAGGTTCTTTTAATGGACTCAGGGATGATAGGAAAGATTGAAAAAGCGATGCTCTATGCTCAGGAGCCAGACCGCATCACCTTTGAGAAGTTTGAAGTTTCCTTCCGGGGTGACCATAAGCCTCACAAAATTACCTATGATAATGGCAAATGGACGTGTGACTGCAAGTTTTTTGAAGCTCGAGGCGTATGTTCCCACGTGATGACGCTGGAGCGTCTGCTGGCCGGATCGGTTAAACCGGCCGAAGCTATGCCTATGCCCGCTTAAAACCGAATAATCTTAAGGAAGATGAGTTTTAGAGCCGCTACCAGGAGTAGCGGCTTTTTTGTGGAGTGAATTCTTGTTTTGGCTGCGATTGAGCAGCTTTTAAAGGTATTTTGTCCGAATCTAGCCCTGATGGTACAATATTTCTATGCTCAAACGGTGGAGATTTTGGGTGGGCGCTGCTATTAGCGCCCTTTTTATTATTTACGCCCTGCGCGGTTTGGACCTGGGGCACGTTTGGGCCGACATCCAGACCGCCAACTATTGGTGGATTATTCCCGGTGTGTTGACCTATTTTGTCGGGGTCTGGTTTCGGGCCTGGCGCTGGCACTATCTCTTACGGCCCATCAAGCCACTACCCGTGTCGACCATCTGGCCGGTCACGGTTATCGGCTATATGGGCAATAATATCTACCCCTTCCGGGCGGGCGAACTGTTGCGGGCCTATATTTTGCGGCGGCAAGAGGGGGTCAGTATGAGCGCCAGCATCGCCACCATTCTGGTGGAACGAATTTTTGACGGCCTGGTGATGCTGCTGTTTGTGTTTGTGGCCTTGCCCATCGTGCCCGGCCTGCCGGATTGGCTGCGACAAATTGTTATTTTGGCCAGTTTAGCCTTCTTTGGGGCGCTCATCGTCTTTCTGGTAATGGCCGCCCGCCCGGCGACCAGCCGCACTATCTACCGGCGGGCCATATTGCGCTTTTTGCCCATACCACTCCAGGCCAAGGCGCTGGGTTTGGCCGATCGATTTATGGAGGGCTTGGGTAGCCTGACCAGTTTGCGCGACATCTTGATGGTGTTCTTTACGTCTATCATTATCTGGCTGTTGGAAACGGTCAAATATTGGTTTGTTATGTTTGCCTTTGACTTTACGGTCAGCTTCTTTGCCCTGATGCTGATGAACGGAGTGGTCAACCTGGCTACCACGCTACCGTCGGCGCCCGGCTATATCGGCACGTTTGACGGACCCGGTATTGAGGTGTTAAAGGTATTTGGGGTTGCCCCGACCGTTGCGGCAGCCTACACCCTGGTACTGCACGCGGCGTTGTGGTTGCCGATTACGGCCTTGGGGCTATATTATATGGTTGTCGAGAGCCTGACCTGGCGCGATTTTGGCCAGGCTGTGACCAGCGGCCAATTGGCCAAAGAGGTGAATGTACCGCCGGTCGACCCGGCCCAGCCACGACCTGGCCTGGAAAAATCGCCGCCGGAGGGTTTGTTATGAGAGTTGCCATTATCGGCGCCGGGGTTGCCGGCCTGTCTGCGGCGTATGACCTAACCAGAGCTGGTCACGAGGTCACCATCTTTGAGGCGGCTTCATTTACCGGCGGTCTGGCCGCCGGCTTCAAGGCTGAAGGCTGGGCCTGGCACCTGGAGCAATTCTACCATCACTGGTTTGAGACCGATGATGACATCCTGAAATTGATTGATGAAATCGGTGAAACGGATAAGGTATTCTTTCCCCGGCCAACCACCTCGCTCTATATTGACGGTCAGGTTTATCCTTTTGACAGCCCGCTTCGGGCGCTGTTCTTTCCCAAGTTGTCACTCATCCCCAAACTTCGTTTTGGCCTGGTGGCGCTCTATCTTCGCCTGACTCAGAATTGGCAGGCCCTGGAGCAAGAAACGGCCCATCATTGGCTGCGGCGCGCTATGGGCCAGACCGCCTACGAGACGCTGTGGCAACCGTTACTAGTAGGTAAATTTGGGGATTATTATCAAGAAGTGAACATGGCCTGGTTTTGGGCCAGAATACACAAGCGCAGCAGTCGCCTGGGTTACTTTGAGGGCGGCTTTCAGGGATTTATTGATGCCCTGACCGACCGGGTGCGCCGGCAGGGCGCCCAAATCTTGCTGAATTGCGCCACCACCGCCATCGAGCCCCAGCCGGATGATCGCCTGTCGCTCCGGTTTCAATCTCCTCCTGCTGCGGAGCTGCCCACCACGTTTGATCGGGTGCTGGCCACTGTTTCACCCCAACTCCTGAGCCGATTGGCGCCGAGGCTGCCCGCCGATTATTTGGCCAGTCTCAAGCAACTCAAATCGATGGGCGCGGTCGTACTAATTCTTGCCCTCCGTCGCCAATTGACCCGGGGTCATTACTGGATCAACATCCCTAAAGGCAAGGGCTTCCCCTTTCTGGCTCTGGTCGAGCATACCAATTTCATCGATCCGGTCCATTACGGTAACGACCACCTGCTTTACTGCGGCGACTATTTGCCGCCGGACCATGAATACTTTTCCTTGTCCAAAGAGGAATTACTGGCGCGTTTTCTGCCGAGTTTGAGTCGTCTTAATCCTGAGTTCGACCGCAGTTGGCTTAAAGACAGTTGGTTGTTCAGAGCCAAATATGCTCAGCCGGTGCCGCCGGTCAACCACAGCGCCAATATCCCTGCTCTCAAAACTCCCATTCCCGGACTCTACTGGGCCAGTATGAGCCAGGTTTATCCCTGGGATCGGGGCACCAACTATGCCGTCGAGATCGGCCGGCGGGCAGCCCGGCTACTGCTGACCGGCCAATAACGTTATTTCAAACCAGATTCAAACCGGCTTTTGTTAAGATAGCCTTGGTTTCTAACTTTTGAAACATCGTCACAAGGTAGTGACAGGATTTTAGCTAAGGTAAAGGGATAGGGAGATTAAGAATGGGATGTCTACGCAATCTCCTAATCTCCTAATCTCTAAATTTTCCAATCATAATTACATGAGGAGGATTTATGCATAATATAGCTGTAGTGGGGGTTGGGTATGTCGGCCTGGTTACCGGCGCCGGTTTTGCCGATCTGGGTAACCGGGTCTGCTGCGTAGATATTGACGAGCACAAGATCAACATATTACAGGCCGGCGACGTGCCGATTTACGAACCGGGCTTGCAGGAGATGATCGAGCGTAACGTCAAGGCCAAGCGGCTCAGTTTTACCACCGACTATGCCGTGGCCCTGGGCGAGGCTGAATTTGTTTTTATTGCGGTGGGCACGCCGGAAGGCGTCGATGGGGAGGCCGACCTCAAATACGTAGGCCAGGCGGCCAAAACCATTGCCGAAACGATGAAGCATCCGATCATCATCATCAACAAGAGCACCGTTCCGGTGGGCACGGGCGACTGGGTGGCCGATATTGTGCGCACCCACCAACCCGAACCGATCGATTTTTGGGTGGTCTCCAATCCCGAATTTCTGCGGGAAGGTTCGGCGATTGTAGATATGACCAGCCCGGATCGGATTGTGTTGGGCTCGCTGCACCGGGAAGCGGCCAACAAAGTGGCCGAACTGTACCTCAGCTTGCGAGCGCCCATCATGATCACCGACTTGCGGACAGCCGAAATGATCAAATATGCCTCCAATGCCTTTCTGGCTACCCGCATCTCTTTTATCAACGAGATTGCCAATATTTGTGAGCAGTTAGGCGCCGACGTCAAAGAGGTGGCCACCGGCATGGGCTACGACAAGCGCATCGGCCGCTACTTTCTGGATGCCGGGGTTGGTTACGGCGGTTCCTGTTTTCCCAAAGACGTCAAGGCGTTGGCGCATATGGCCACCACCCATGGTACTCATCCGCAACTACTGAAAGCGGTTATGGATATCAACCAGTACCAGCGTATTCACATTATTCAGAAGTTGCGCGACGTGCTGGGCCGCCAGCTCAAGGACAAAGTTGTGGGTCTGCTGGGGCTGGCCTTCAAACCCAACACCGACGATATGCGCGAGTCGCCGGCCACGGAAATAGCCCGGGCTTTGCTCCGGGAGCATGCTATTGTCAAGGGCTATGATCCCGAGGCTATGCACGTGGCGGCCAAAATGCTGCCGGAAATTCAATTGGCCAAAAATCCGTATGACCTGGCCACGGGCTGCGACGCCCTCATTCTAATGACCGAGTGGAATGAGTTCAAACACCTGGATATGGCCCAGGTCAAATCGCTTATGCGCCAACCTGTCTTCATTGATGGCCGTAACCTCTATGAACCGGCTGTGATGAATGAGAATGGCTTCATCTACCGGGGTGTTGGGCGAGGGTATTAAGAAATTAGCCAACTACCCAAAAAGCGCCAATCTACCAGGCGCTTTTTTGATTGTAGGACAAAAAGCATGATGATAAATTTTGCAGCTTATAGTATTATGGTCATAACTTAAATTTGCCTGACGATTCGGCCTATGGAGACAGCAGAAGCCTGAGAGGGACAAGATGAAAATCCGTTCTGTGACCGCCTTTATCCCGCTAACCTGGCCTTTTGATGAAGGGACTATTGCCAGCACCGCTCGCTTCTTGACCGATGCCCGGCTGCGCCTGGTCGACGCCGGTTTTGAGGTGCAAACCGTGCGGCTGGCCACGCCGCCCTTCCTCGATGTGGTGGGTGACCCCGACCCGCAGGTCCTGCTCGACTTTGCCCGCCGGCTGGAAGAGTTGGCCGGTAAACACAGAATTGATTTCATTTCGATTGGACCGGTGGTGGCCACTACCCCCCTGGCGTTGCTAATGTCCATCCACGCCTTGCCGCAGGTTATCGCCGCAACCGAGAAAATTTTCTCCGGGGTTCTCTTTGCCGACAACCGGAGTGGCGTGAATTTTTCGGCGGCTTATGCCTTTGCCGAAACCGTCTGCGCCGTAGCTGCGGCCAGCCCGAATGGTTTTGGCAATTTGCGCCTGGCCGCCCTGGCCAATGTGCCGCCCGGTGTGCCCTTTTTCCCGGCGGCTTACCATAGCGGCGGCGCGACCTATTTTGCCATTGCCACCGAAGCGGCCGACCTGGCGCTGAGCGCCCTTAGTCACGTTAACTCCCCCAACCAGGCCCAGCTACGCTTGACTAACGCCATCGAAAGCGTCTCAAAAAATATTCTGGACGTGGTGGATGGTCTGGTAGACGACCACCAACTTCGCTTCAAAGGGCTTGATTTTTCGCTGGCCCCCTTCCCTGGCCAGAGCAGCAGCATTGGCGCAGCCGTCGAAAAATTGGGCGTTGCCGCTTTTGGCGGCAGCGGTACTCTGTTTGCTACTGCTTTCTTCACCAACTGTATCCGGCGGGCCAATATTCCCCGCACCGGTTTTTCCGGCGTCATGCTGCCCGTTTTGGAGGATACTGTTCTGGCCAAACGAGCGGCTGAGGGGCGTTTCAGCGTGCATGATCTGTTGCTCTATTCAGCCGTGTGCGGCACCGGTCTGGATACGGTGCCCATCCCTGGCAGCACCCAGCCGGAGGAGATTGCCGCCATCTTCCTCGACCTGGCCGCGCTCGCCATGACTCTCAACAAACCACTGACAGCCCGGTTGATGCCCATGCCCGGTTTAGCCGTGGGCCAGAAAGTCTCGTTTGACTTTGAATATTTTGCCGAAAGTTGCGTGCTGCCGGTGAAAAATCTGGGGGCTGAGTCGTTGTTTGAGAGGAGTTCTTTTCTCAAGCTGGATTCGTTCAGAATGGACAACAAGAGCAAGTCGGGGGTATATCCCACCCATTGATCCGTCAAACTGAGCTGGGCCTGCTAATTCCTCACAGGGTGGCCGCTTCCAGGTATTGGGGACGCCCGTCTAACTGGCCAGACCAAGCCACCTGTTCCGGCCAGCAAACCATATAAAGCCGGCTGCGGTAGGGGATGTGCCAGTAGCGCCGGGCCACGGCCGGCAGCGGATCACTTTCCATCAAACCAACCATCAGATAGGCATAACCTCGACCGGCGGCCAGTGCATAGGCCCGCCCCAGGAGCTTGCCAAAAATCTCCGGGTTGTTGTCGGCAATGCCGCGCTGTGTTGCTTGAGAAAGGCAACCAGCTCAGGCAGGCTTGTGGCTGAACCCCCCGGTGGGCAGGCATGAAATATAATGCAAATACGGAGCCAGTAATTCGTTCTTGTTCGCGGTTGTACCATCATAAATAATTGAGACGATTGGACGGCCGATATCTTTTTCTACGGCTTTGAACAGAGACTCGCTGACCAGTCCCGGGCAGCAGAATATTGGATTGACGTGGATAAAAAGGGCTATGTCGGGATAATGTTTAAGCAGGCTGAAAATTTTCAACAGATTTTGGGCTGTTTCACCGCCATAGTCAAGGGACAAGCCGTATTTTTTTAGGCGGCAAAAAATAGAACCATCAAAGGTTGGAAACGCTTCACCCAGAACTTCCTGCGCAATTTGGTAAAACCGCCTTTCAAATTTTTCAAGCACCTCTATCAGTAGCCTGTCTCGGATTAAGGATAAATAACGTCCATCCTCCCAAAGGTAATAGCTGTGTTTATCTGCCAACAATCGCAAAACATAGTTGAATGGCACAGCGACAACCTCAGCGCCGTAATCCTCAAGAGCAGAAATCAATTGTTGATTGAAGACATCATTATCTCGAACATACAGATCACCGATGATTGCCACTTGGGGTCGCGTTTCAAAGCTAGCACTCACGGGAATCGCGGCGAAATCAGCCACAATTTCTTTAAAAACCTTCTCTTTCGATTGGCCGGCGGCGATGCATTGGTAAAGTCTTTGCCGGGCCTCCTCGATTAACCGATTAGTTTGTCCGGGGATAAGTTCGTACGGTCTCAGCTTGCAGCCCATTCGTCTGAGTAAGCCCCCCAACAAAAAGGCGCAGTAGACATCATATCTCAGTTCAAAAGGAAACCCTCTCATATCAGATTCGGTGGCTAAAATCTCAACGCTCTTGAATCCGGCGCCTCTTTGTTCCAACAATTTCTTGGTCATGAGCGGGTATTGCGGAAAATTACAGGCGACTGGGGTGATCGCCGGCATGAATATGGTGGTATTTTCCGGCCTGAGTTGATATTTCTGGATCGTTTCGACGGCGCCCTGGACAATGGAACTAATCGGCAAACACTGCCCGTCATTGAGTCGCAGGCTGGAGACAACAGTGGTGGGCGTTTCTTCAATTAACCGGGCTTGATATCCGCTATGCTCAAAGACTGCACCGATCAGATGACAGCTCAGCGAGTCAAAATTGGGTATCAAGATGGTTCTCCCCGTGGAGGGCAATTTTGAGTTGCTCTGCTGGGCTTTTGCCTCAAATTCGCGCCTGTTTCTTGGCCCGGGGGGAGTTGGCGGATGCCCTTCCCCCGGGCGTCGCCACTCGCCAGCCTGCCTGGATTCTGGGGTAGGCGATTTTGCCTGAGCAACTAAATGGCGCCCCTGAAAATGAGTGCGAAAGGTTTCAATCGCGGCTTCAACCCGAGTTTCGTAGCCCACATCAGAGCCGTGCTCATCAATTTGTAAAATCAGATAGGGCTTCTGATAGCTATCCATAATTTCCTTGAAATAGCTCAGCACAAACGAGTCGGGCGAACATTTGAAGGCAGATAGAAAAACCGGATAAAGGCCGCGGGTTTTTCCAATGTATTCTACGGCCTGTAAGATATTTGCGGCGTACGTCCAATGGTTCCAATCGATGAATTCTTGGGCCTGTCCGTTTAGGCCGGTCTCCAAGTTAGGTAGCATATCCTGAAAGAATGTTTTGACGCCAAATTCATTGAACTTCTGCGGGATCGATTTATTCATAACCGGGTCCAAAACCAGGTAGGGACGCCCCAAGAAAACAACGCAAATATCCTCAGACTGCTCTCGTTGTTGCTGAAAAATCTCAACGAGTTGTTTTTTTCGGGTGGTGAACCAGCGCCATGCCTGCATATAGGCTTCCCGAATTTCTCCGGGGGTTTGCACAAATTTCAGCGCCTGGGGTAGGCTTTCGTAGATTTGGCGGATGTTGTCGATAGCTGGCTTTGAAAAATCAATCATTGGCGAAATGCAGCGTTGTTCCAGATTCAATGAATTGACATTTTGAAGCAAAGCTACCGCGTAATTGGAATAATAACAATAAAATTTTGGGTCCTCCATTTCTCCACCCTGGAGCATCTGCGGCAGGAACAGATAGTCTGAGCTACGGCTAAGGTCAAGCACATGGCCGTGCCAGTAGGAAATCGGCGCGCAAAATTCAGCTCCGGCAATTTCCTTCCCTGTTGTTATAAAGGTTGCTTGGGCTGATGAGCGGCGAATTTTATAGCCTAATTTTTCGAAAAACAGTTGCCAGAAAGGCAGAAATTCCAGCATATACAACGTGTTGGGCAGGCCGATAGTGATTTGATTGTCGGCTTTCCTCTCCTGGACTTCTTCTTGCCTGATGGCGAATAGTCGATGCCTTAAGTTCAATAAATTGAGTTCAAGACTCTGGCTGAGCTTTTCCAGTGAGAGATCAACACCGGGCAGTTTTAGTTCTTCGATAAGAGATTTTGGCGCTTCTTCAGCTTGATGAGCTGACTCAGGTTCAACCCGGCTGCGAGGATTAAAGATTTGTCGCCGGCTGCTTAATAGATCGAAGCCTGATTCGTTGGCCGATTTTGGCCTGGTACTTGATTCGTCTCGCCCGCATAGAAAGCCCCACATCACCGTTTCAGCGGCCAGATGAATCTTTTTGAGCTTACAATGATTCTTGCATAGATCGCAAATTTCCTCCGAAACTTGCGGCGACTCCTGGTAGAAATCGATGCCGCGGAAAGCCGTTTTTACAAAATGTCTCTCTTTGAGAAGCAGACAGACCCCCAGCGCGCCGGTTAAATGGCAATACCTGGATACAAATATCGGTTTCTGTAACTTCTGCTCAAATGCGGCCACCAGGGCCTTGTTTTTGGCTGTGGCTCCTTGAAAACAGATCACCTCGCCGATTTTATTCAGATGGGCCACCTTGGAGAGATAATTGTCCCTAACCGAGTGGAGGGCTGCTGCCAGTAGCTCTTGTTTTGAATAACCTTGACTCAAGAAATGGTTTAAGTCCCTTTCCATAAACACTGTACAGCGGTCGCTGGTGAGCGGTGCAGGCGTATTGAGCGCTTGCTCGGCGTATTCACTGAGCCGAACGTTCAGACGTTTAGCCTGCTCCTCAATGAAACTACCGGTGCCGGCGGCGCAAACGTAGTTCATAGCCGAGAAGGTAACCTGGCCGTTCCTCATGACCGTAAACTTAGAATCCTGCCCGCCAATTTCAATGATGGTGTCAACGTCGGGATGTAGGGCGTAGGCAGCCCTGGCATGGGCGGTTATTTCATCAATAGCTACATCGGCATTGATTATCTTTTGAATGAACTTCCGCCCCGAACCGGTCGTCCCGGCGCCCCAAAACTCAAACTGTATCTCGTATTCATCTTGAATTTCCTTGAGAACGCGCAAGAGGGCTTGTGTGGCCGCAATCGGTTGTCCCCTGGTTCTGGTGTATAACCCTAGTAGAACCCGTTGCGCCTGCCGCGCCTCTATGACAACTGCTTTGGTACTGGTTGACCCAATATCGATGCCCAAGTAGCTGGGGATTCGCCCCTTGCTTACGGGAAGATGGTATAGATCGACCTCCACTTGGTGTGAAACATAATGGGTGTGGTCCGTGAAATCGGGCAGCAACGATAGTTTGGACGTGAGCGGCGGGAAGAAATGACGCTTGGCCTGGGCTTGCCTTTTTAGGAGGGTCGTTGTTGAAAACTGTGACATTTGAGGCTGTTGCTGGGCGCTACTCCGGGCAATCAGGGCGCAGCCAATGGCGGCTGTAAAAATAGAGTCTTCAGGAATCACTGTAGGGCAGCCAATCATTTCCGACAGATAGTGCATGACCTTTGCATTCTGACTTACCCCACCAACCACCGCCACAGGTTCGGCTAAGGAGACGCCCTTGATTAAGGTATCAACAATATTATGGGCCAGACCCTGGCAGAGTCCGGCGGAGATCGCTTCAATAGAATAACCTTGTTGTTGGCAATGGATCAGATCCGTTTTGGCAAAAACAGCGCAGCGGGTAGCTATCTTTGGCGGTTCACCCTGGAAAGCGTCAGCTAACCGGCTGAGTTCTGCACTGCTTGAAAGCCCCAGCCGTTCAGCCTGTTGATCCAAAAAGGCCCCGGTTCCGGCGGCGCAGGAGGAATTGGCAATATACTTTTGATATCGATTATTTTCATCAAATAGGATCAGGCCAAACGTTTCACCACCGATGGTGAAGACACTCCTAACATTTTCCTGCTGATAACGAATACCTTCAATTAAGGCCACCTGTTCATTCACGCTCATGCCGGCTGCAAAAAAGTCGCTTGACTTGTGATTATAAGCAACCTGGTGGACCCGAGCCAGATCAATTTCTGCTAGTTTTTCTTGTAAGAGTTCAAATATGTTGCCTTGATGCAGTAGGTAGTCCTTTTTTAGAATTTGCCTGTTTTGATTGATTAAGACGTAACTAAACGATACCGAGCCTATATCAATTCCCAGCCAATACTTCTGTGCCAAAGATTTGCTCATTTTCTCCTTTTCCTCTAATAGCGATAAGAGAATTTAGCCAGCAACTTAACTCTAGTAATAACACAAAGGGGTGAGGGCCGCTAGTGTCAAATGTCCTCAATTCAAGCGTTGAATGTCACCAAGTGACTGTCGAATTTGGCGGGTTGATTTCTTGGGAAAATTACACGTTGCTGGTCCGGATGGCCATATTCCATAGGTCTTGGGGATTTTTCCGGCTCTCACCACCGCCTCACACGGTAGCTGGCAAGCCACGCTGAGCCACATTGCCGGCGAGGGGCGCTGTTTTGGGCCAGGCTGTAATCAATACGTCATCAGGAAGATGTATCCAGCCGAATTGCAGCCGGAATTAACCGGCCAGCCGGAAGTAATATGCCGGGGCGGCGGCGCCATTTTCTGACCGTTGGGGAAGGTGCTAACCGGTCCTCTTTACACTTATGCCCGGTTCTGGTCAATTGGCGACCGGCAAGGCCGTAAATCGACCGGAGGCGCTAATTTTGCCCCGCTGCGTTAGCCGGAGACGGATTGGCTTTATAGCAGATTGAGCAGCGGGCTGACCGACTGGCCGCAGTGAATCCGGGAGATGACCTCGGCCAGCAGCCCGGCAATCGACTGGACCCTGATCTTGGGATGGTGTTTGGCCGGCGGCAGGTAAATGCTGTCGGTCGTTACCAACTCGGCAATCTCCTCCCGGTCCAGCCGGGCCAGAGCCGACGGCAGCAACACCGGATGGGTGATGGACAGGTAAACCGGCGGTTCGGCCCCGGCCTCGATGAGCGCCGGGATCTGGTCGAGGACGCTGCCGCCGGCCACCAGATCATCGATCAAGATAGCCGTCTTGCCTTTGATATCGCCGACGACGGTGGCGGCTATGGTTTCACTGAAGCTGAGGCGCCGTTTGTGCATCACCACCAGGGGTAGTTCCAGTAGTTCGGCGTATTTGCCGGCCAACCTGGCCCGGCCGACATCAGGCGAGACGATGACCGTCCGCTCTTTGGCAAAGCGGGGATCAGTTTGGAAATAACTGGCCAGCACCGGCAGGGCTGAGAGCGTGTCAATCGGAATGTCGAAAAAGCCTTGAATCTGGAGAGCGTGAATATCTACGTAGATCACCCGGCTGGCTCCAGCCATCTCCAGGGCTCGGGCCACCAGCTTGGCGCTGATCGCTTCTCGACCGTGGGACATGCGGTCCTGACGAGCATACGGAAAGTAGGGCATCACCACATTGATCCGCTGGGCCGAAGCCCGGCGAAAAGCATCCAGCAGCAGCAGCAGTTCGACCAAATTATCATTCACCGGCGCCGAGCAGGGCTGCACCACAAACACATCCTGGTGGCGAACCAGCTTGTCGATCTGCACGTGAATTTCGGTGTCGGCCAGGTGGGTCACCGTCAGCGGCGATAGCTCGATGCCCAACTGCCGGCAGATGGCCTCGGCCAGGGGCCGGTTAGCCGTGCCGGAAAAAATACAAAGGTCTTCAATTCTGTTCACCTGAATAGACTCGGCTTGGCTCAAAGTTTAGGCTCCTATTCCTTCTAACTGAATTACCTCATTAGAGATACCCGAAAAAGTCTTTTCCCAATCATTTTGGGCCGGGATTTGGGGATTAACGGATTTTTTCCTATAATATTTTTCATCCCCAAATCCTCTAATCCCAGCGAAAACTTTTCTAGAGGACTATAACAGACGCTTATTCTATCATACACTCACTTGGCTGTAAATTTGAATCATTTCAAGCGCGTGGACAGTCCCCCTCTTGAGTGTTGTTGGGAAGAATTCGCCGCACACTTGCCCCTGGCGCCGCAAGTGCCGGGGGAAGAGCACAAAGTTCGCAAAGGTTTCCTAAATTTCTTAGTGTTCTTTGCGGCCTTTGCGGTTAAAAAATGACATCGTAGCCATAACAACACTTAACGGGGAGACTCCCAGCGCGTGACTACAGCGTTTACCGAGCGTAGTCTTAGCAGCACGTAGGCGTCAAGTTGATCCAGGTCATTGCCGCTATACTTGAAGGCGTACACAATGATGTGATACTCTCTTCTCCTCCTTTTTGGAAAGCCAGGTATGGGCAACCTGGCTTTTCCGATTCTTGGGCCGGTTCACCTACGACATTTGTCGTACTGGCTACGCGGACAGCGCATCTTTCCTCACCCAAAAAACCAATCCTTCGGCCTAGTCACAATCCGTCGCCCGGCTGATTACAGCGAACCTCATATCTGTTACAATGAGCTCAACTTTGAATGGAAATGAGGTTCTAACCTATGGCGCGCTTCAAATTATTTCTCACCGGCGCTTTTCTGGCAGTTCTGACCCTTTACCTGGTCATTTTTCTGGCGATGGTGAGTGAATTGCAGCCGGTTCAGGCTGATGCAACCAACCAGGTTGTTGCGCCGGCTGCCGTGGAGCAAGTTCAGTACGCCCAGCTCACCGACGCCCAACCGCAGCGTGACATTACCCAGCAGCAATTTGCCCCGCTGGCCGAGAATTAAACCGCGACATTTCTCCAAAACTATAGTTGAATTTGGCAAGCCACCCGGAGAAGATGATCCGGGTGGCTTTTTGACTCCCAAAAATGTGGTATACTTGTCGGGGAGGTTATTCAATGAGCCAGCCAATCCGCCTGGAACTGCCGACCGGTTTCCAGTTTGGGACGGTCAACGCCTACCTATTTACCGAACCGGAGCCGGTACTGGTCGATACCGGCCTAAAATCGGAGGCCAGTTGGGCGGCCCTGGAAGCCGGCTTGAGCCGGCGCGGGCTGGCCGTGGCCGACTTGAGCCGGGTGGTCATTACCCATCCGCACGTGGACCATTGCGGCCAGGCGCGCCGGATTACCGCGGCCAGCCAGGCCGATATCTGGATTGCTGACCTGGGCCGGCCCTGGCTGCTCGACCTGCCCACCCATTTTCGGAAACGGGCGGATTATTATCGAGAGGTTTACCTGCCGCGCTGGGCCTTTTCCGCCGGTCACGCTGAGTTGATCTTGCAGCAACTGCTGGCCCTGGTGCAGGGGTGTGAGACTGTCCCGGCCGGCCGGATTAAAACCTTCAGTATCGGCAGTACCCTGCAATTAGGGGGGGTATCCTGGCAAGTGCTGCCCGCGCCCGGCCATGCCAGCAGCCAGACCTGTTTCTACCAGCCCGGCAGCCGCCAACTGCTGGCCGCCGATATGCTGCTGGCCAGAACGCCGGCGCCGGTGTTGGAGCGGCCGGCCGAGGGTGAAGCGGCTACCCGGCCAGCCCTGGCCCAATTTCTGGACTCTCTGGCTATGGTCGAGGCGCTGGAGATCGAACAGGTTTTTCCCGGCCACGGCGAACCGTTTGGCGACCACCGGGCGGTGATTCAAAGCCAACGTCGTCGCATCGAGCAGCGCATGGCCGAATGTTTGCAGTTGATCGAAGGCGGGCATCACACTGTGGCCGCCTTGCTGGCCGAAATGTACCCCGGCCAGGTGAACCTGGCCGGTCTGTGGATGCTGCTGGGTTATCTCGACTTGTTGGCGGCTCAAGGCCAGGTGGAGGTTCAAGCCGGGGCGGGGGTGTGGTATTATTATTCCCGGCGCAACGCCTGAGGGGGAAGCAGGAACTAACTCTGCTCTTATCCGGGCTGCAAATCATCCAACCAACCAACCAACTAACTAACCAAC